>NZ_JBQHSE010000021.1:0-58336 GCF_052066395.1 Bariatricus sp. HCP28S3_A4
GGAAACCGCATCGTCGTTGGTAAGCCCAATCACCTGGGTAATGCAGAACTTGAAGGCATCACCAAATTCATGGAAGAACTGCTGGGCAGCCAGTGGATAGGCACTGTAACCATCTGCGATAAAGCGGAAGTTTTTTGGAAGCTCTTTGAAATGTCGGAAAGCCATGCGCATTGCCATGATACAGGGACCGACGCCGCGGTTGTCAGAGACTTGGTAACCGATGATGGAGCGCTTCGCAGCATCCATAATGAACCAGATATAAGTTTTGATACCACGGATCTTGATATAGGTTTCATCAGCAGTGAAAGTGCTGCCGGCACGATAGTCATAGTTGTCCACGAAAGGTTTTACACAGATAGCAGCAGTTTTACAGTAGTTGGCGATTTGCTGGTGTGAGATCCGGATGTTATACCTAATGAAGCCATAGGATTAACCATGGCTAAATCTTGAATAACCCATCCGGATTGTTCTAACTTTCCATCTATTATTTTCCTTGCTTTTTCTTCTGGTGTCATAGGGGTTCCTCCCTTGCAACATTAACTATTTGTACAATTTAATTTATTGTTAATACTTGATTCTGAAATAATCCAGATATGCTTTATATTTATCCTGTGCTGTCAGACAGGTGTAAGTCAGAAATCCTTTTTCTTTGTTCCATTCTTTTAAGCCACGATAATAATACAGTTTCAGGCTATCTTCGATGATAAATGGAACGATATTATATTTCAGACACTCCTTGAACATAATCAGTCTGCCTACACGGCCATTACCGTCCTGGAACGGATGGATTCGTTCAAACTTTACATGGAAGTCCAGAATATCCTCAAAAGTCTTTTCTTCCTTTGCATTGTACTCTGTCAGCAGAGCTTTCATCTTATCGGCAACTTCTTCCGGAAGAGCTGTATCCATACCACCGACTTCATTCGGCAATTTCTTGTAATCACCAACAACAAACCAATCTTTTCTGGAATCACTGGTTCCATTTTTCAGAATCAGATGCAGTTCTTTAATGAATTTCTCTGTCAGTGCTGCCTTTGCGTTATCTATAATCATATCAATACAACGGAAGTGATTTGCTGTTTCAATCACATCATCCACGTTCAGTACTTCATTTTCTACACCAATGGTATTGGTTTCAAAAATATATCTGGTCTGATCGTGAGTCAGACGGCTGCCTTCGATATGGTTGGAATTGTATGTCAAATCAATCTGTGTTTTATGGTAAATGCCACCGGAATATTTACTTACTTTCTGCTCCTGCAGAATATCCAGCAATGTAACTGGCTGTTCTTTCTTCTTATTGGAACGCTCCGGCTTTTCTGCATTTTCAGGAATATTCCAAGTCTTGCCGGTAAGAAATGCACCAGGCACACGTCCCTGGGCACAGTAGTTTCTCACGCTGCGTTCTGAAACATTCCACTTTTTTGCTATTTCAGTAACTGAAAGGTATCGCATCTGCTCTCCTCCACTAAAAATCAAATAACTATTTTTTTCTTTCTCATAAACAACTCTTTAAAAGAGTTTAATTTATATATTTGCTCTTTATCTGTTTTTCTTTTCAATTCTATTAATTCTTTCAAATTTGAATATTCTAAATCTATTTCATCTTTCACTGAATGCATTATTTTTGTTATCTCTTTTGAAACGAGTTTATATTTCTCCGCATATTGCGCAATATTTTCATTTGTTAAATTTACATTATCGAATTGTTTTGTACATTCCAAATATTTTAACAACATATCTGAGTAGGTCCCATAAAACTTACATTCGCCTGTTGCATCCATGCATTTTTGAACCATTAACTGATACATTTTTGCGTTCAATCGAATTCCATATACGCTATGTGTATCATCAGTTTCCTTGAGTAAAATAAAATTATATAATTTATCAACTTGCTCTAAAACCAAATCGTATTTTCTATCGATTTCGTATTCTTTCAACCTATTATTGGTATCTTTTTTATTATACTGAATAGTAATAAACAAAACTATGACTGTAATAATTGCACCGAGATAAGAACCCAAAAAGAAAACCATAATTCATTTCCGAATTGAGTAGTAAACAAAACTATTCCAATCCCATCTACAATTATTTTTTCAACTAATAACGGAAGTAATATTAAGCCAATTACAACTATGACAAATAACAACCAATTCATAAAGCATTACTCCTTCTCCTATTATGAATATATTATACTACATTATCGGCAAAATATCAAATCTTTATCCACATTGCTTCTTTTGTTTTTGCCGATTCCGGTATGTTTTATCTTTGCCAAAATAAGAAAAACTGGATACCACCTCTTTCAAGGCAATATCCAGTCTTTTATATTATGTAATTATTCTTCCATAACTTCCAGCATTATTTTTGCTCCCAGACGGAAGCTATTCTGGAACAGCAAGCACTCTGATATAGTCTGAAACTCCTGGACACAATCTATGTATTTGGAGAACAGTTCTTTCTGTTCGTTTGAAAATGTTGCTTGAAGCTTTTCTTCATTTTTAGTTATCAGTCGAAGTAATTCTTTGTACTCCTCATTGGAAAATGAACCATATTCCATCGGTTCAACATTACCATACCAAAATTCTTCAAGTATTCTCATTACGTATCCTCCCCGTATACTAATTCGTGAAGGACGATTTCTTCGGCACGTTTGTGAATACTATTCATTGCCTGTACCCAGGCTATTTGATTGTTCTCTTTCAGTTCATCGTTCACAGACTCCTCTTCCTGCATCTGTCTGATAATCAGCTGCAGTCTGTTCTGTGCCTGTTCGTTAAGGTCTGCAAGATAAATCCAGAGTTTTCCCTCCAGCACCAAATCATCAAACCTTATAGGATTATGCTCCTGCAGATAATCACGATGCATACGTCCATACCTGCCAATAGAACGATTCTCCTGTGGAAGCTTCAAATCAGGTATAAAGTAATCTCCTATCTGTAAATATTCAAGCCTATCTTCTCTGATAACATCATTATTTTTCTGTTTACTCATTTGTAAATCCTCCGTGATTTTATGATTTTTCACGGCGATTTTTGGTATTTTTCACGTTCAAAACAGTACTGTCACATCAGGGATTTTCAAAAAATTTGGCGTACAAAATGGCGTACCCCGGGGTGTTCGAGCGCCGATTTTCCTTGATTTTACTGGGTTTTTCGAGGGTGTGTACATATCCTGCCGTGGCAAACAAATAATACTTTTATCAAAATGTTAATCCTCCTAAAATGCACTGTCCTGCCCCGATTTGCTCCGATTTATCGTACCTGTTTTTGAGGTGTAACAGCATCTACTCTGTCACAGTTTTCCCGAAACATGGCAAAATGGAGCAAGTTACGGCAGTCTGTAGTAGTAAAATGGTAGTAAAAATCGGGGTGTATAAATCATTTTTATTTAAAATACTTTTTCTTTATAGCCTTCTTCAATTCTTCATTTGTTTGTATCTGTTGTACTGCTTTTGTTTCATAATTACTATCTAAGTACCGATTCGCCACACCTCTTGTAATCTCTGTTTTCAAATTACAAATAATTAACAATTCCGAATACTTCTTTTCATTTACTATTGTTGCAATCTGTGACATCTTCTTTTCATAAACTTCTTGAACATTATATGTAGATATTCTCTGTAAGTTTTCCTCAATAGCTGATACACTATCAAATTCCTGTATTTTTTCTTTTGCAACAAAATCATTTACAGTCAGTGTTGCGTTATATAAGGCAATCTTACTTTTCTGTTTTCCTACCGTCTTAAAAAATTCTTCCTTAAATCTATCTATTTTTTCTTTAAAGTCCATTGGATATATAGACTTCATAGTATAACTCAATACTTCATCACAAAGCAAAAACATTTCGATTTCGTTAAATGGTAATACTTTTACACTCTTTTCTTGTAATGTCGCAATTTTTTCTTTTGAATAATGATCTCCATCTACAATACCTAGAGTATCTGTATTCATCCATGGAGAAGATATAAGAACTTCACAATTCCTAATAACCTCATTATGTCCTCCTACTGGAATAACTGTGTAATCATCTCCAATTAGCGCACGATAAATTGCATAATCTAGACTTGATTTGTCATCTCCTTCACAAAATGCAATTGGCTTTTTAGAACCTAATATTTCTGTCATCAATGTTTTCGGCAATGCAAAATCATCCTTTATAAACTCAAAATCCCATTCATCAGGATATTTAAAATTTTTAATCCATGCGATTTTAGAGTCATTACGTCCCATCACAAAGTCCACAGAATGTGTAATAAAAATAAATTGACAATCTTTCCTAACCTGTATCAAATGATCCCACAACAAATTTGTTAACGATGGATTTAAATATGTTTCTGGTTCATCCACAACAATAAAACTATCATTCTTTGCCATCAATACACTTATCGCATAATATATTACCGCTTTTTCGCCTTCTGATAATCCATTGACATGATATGATTCTCCATTTTTTATACAATTCAAATAATCTTTTGCTTCTGACTTAAAATGCAGTTTTATTTCAGGAAATACAACATTGAACACTGCTCGTAACTGTCCAAAAATTGTCTTTTCTCCATCAGCAACAACATGTTCTTCCTCGCATTTAATCAAGTATTCTGTGTATTGTTCTTTCATCGCCACAATAAGTTTTGTGAACTGATTGTTTTGAAAATTGTAATACGTGTAGTCGTCCATTGTTTTGCTCTTATTAATATTGTTTTCCAATAACAATGCAACTAAGTCACTTTTTCTTGTGGATAACATAGACATATCATTCATTGAAAAATATAAAGATTTTTGTGCAGGAACGACGCAAATATTCTCCGTATCATTTCCTTTCAACGCATTCGCTAAACTTGATTTCCCGCTTCCATTACCACCAATCAAAACAATATTACTTTCAATGCCAGAAAACTTAGCAAGCAATAAAATTGAATTGAACTGTTCTGAAAAGTTATATTTATGAATCATTTCAAATAGCAAATTATTGTACGGTTCAAAAGATAACTCATTTGCCATTATTGATAAACAATCCGAAATCAACTGCATAATTTGCCTATTAAACTTATTTTCATTCACAATGTCTAGTGATAATATTTTTTCTATAAAGTCTTTCTGTTTTCCAATATATTCCAGACTTATATTGAATAGTTTAATAAATCCCAACTCGTCACATGTAATTTCATTATCATTCAGATACCAATTTTTATATTCTCTAAAAAAATAGGATTTTAAATCTGCCTTGTTTTTAGCAAGCCAGGTGTCATATTTATTTAAGTTATCAACATAACTGTTCATACTATCTGCGATTTTCTCTTTTGTCCACATATTTGTCAACTTCCTTTTCAATTATCTAATAAATTAACTTCTTACTTTGCAATAATCCAATCACCAAGTTTATTCTATCATATCTCTAAAGAATTCTCCACGAAAAAACGCCCTGCATCGCAGAGCGCCTTTCCTATTCTTTATTGTCACACCACCCGGAACATCTTTTGTGTCACAGGCTTCTCGCCAGTGGTCTTTTCCAGTTCCCTTTTAGCAGTGTTCAGTTCTTCCATGCGAATCATCTCGTCTTTGGCATCCTCCAGCCCCAGGTGCGTATAGGTGTTCATGGTCACACCGATGTCCGAATGCCCCATAAGGTACTGGAGCGTTTTCGGATTCATTCCGGCTTTCGCCATATTGGAGCAATAGGTGTGGCGGCACACATGGGGCGTGATGTTCGGCATCTGAACCCGGTAGATGTCGTTGTACCTCTGCACAGCATGGTTGAATCGGTGCTGCCAGTGCATGGCCACCTCCGGCATCCCGTCCTTGTCCAAGTACAGAAATCCGCTATAGCCGTCCACAAACTTCTCCACCTTCGGTGTGGGTCTATCCTCAATGATTGCCCGGAAGCAGTATGCCACATCCTCTGTAATTGGAAGTTTACGTGTTCCGGCATTGGTCTTGGTGGACTGAATGATGTACTCCATCTTCGATGTCCGAAGAAGTTGATGATCGATGGTGACGATGTTGTTTTCCAGGTCGATGTCCTTGATGGTAAGTCCACAGAATTCGGAGATTCTCATTCCCGTGTGGAACAGAATGTAGAACGCCTCATAGTATTTGCAGTACACATTATCATCCCGGACGAACTTGAGGAACTTCCGCATCTGGTCTTTCGTGATAGCTTCTCTCGTGACGGTGTCGTTCACTACCACCCCGGCGAGTTCAAAACCGAAGGGATTCTTGACGAGGACATCATCGTCCACCGCCATCTGAAATGCCGGACGAAGGACACCACGCACGGTCTTGACGGTACTGTACCTTCTGCCATCTTCCTGCAATTTAATAAGGAACAACTTTGCGTCAGAGGTCTTGACCATACCGATCTTTTTCTCTCCGAAAGGCTCATTCAGCAGAATGTTCCGAACGAAATTGTAGTTCATCTTCGTACTCGGCTTCACACCAGTCTTAGTGGCAAGGTATCGGTCTACAAGTTCTATGACCGTCAGATTCTTTCCTGTGGGGTCAAGCTGATTGTCGAGGTCGTACCCAATCTGCTTCTCCAGTTCCCGGAGGGAAAGGCAGGGCTTTTTGCCCTGGGGCAGCTTGTCAGTCGGTTCAAGCCGCCAACTGTATACAAACTTTGGTTTTCCGTTTACATAATATTTGAACTGGTATTTCCCGTCTGCCCGGAGGGATTCTCCCCTGCGGAGAACACGGTTCTTTGCATCACGCCTCCTGGGCGGTCTTCCTGTACGTGCCATTCTTCAACGCCTCCTTCTCATGTGGATGATTCTGCAGCCACAGTTCCAGTTCCGACCGGATGATGAGCCGTCTGCTCCCATACATCGCAAGAAACGGAATCGTGTCCATATTCTTCATCAGTTTCCAGAACTTTCTCCGGCTGAGTCCGAAGAGGCTGATTGCCTCCTCAACCGTCAGGGTTTCCTTTTCTTCTATTCTTGGTCTTCGCATTCACACACCTCCTCCATGCCTCCGTTGTTCAGGCACTCCATGATGTATGCCTCAAACAAATGCCGAACGATAAGATATCGGTTGCCGAAGTAGATTGCGAACTTGTTGGTATTGTTTTCTGCCAGCCTTCTCATGTTTTTGATGCCGATACCGAAGTAATCGGATGCCTCCCGGATGGAAAGCATATACTTTTCGTTGATGGGGATGCTGCTGGTTCTGCCCCATGCATTTTTCTTTTCTTCCATCTACCATTCCTCCTTTCGTAGCGTGACTTCTTGGGTCATCGTATATTCCCGTACTATTCCCAAGAAGTCAACTACTATTGGCAGATAAAATAGAATTATATCTCAGAAGATTGCTCGATAAAACGCTCGAATTTTGTGCGATTTATGAGATAGCGGTTTCCGCTGAACACAGCAAATCCGCCCAGGTTATCCTCTGCCAGTCTACGCATCTTCTTGATGCCGATGTTGAAATAGACTGCTGCCTCACGGATGTTAAGCAGATATTTCTCGCTCACGGGCATCTTAATGGTTGTTTCCTCGCTGATCATTTCCACAGCTATGCCTCCCGTCTGATGGGAACGACTGTCCCTTCTTATAATAAATGGATTTCAACTTTTGACTCTGATTGACTCTGATTGGCATAGTGTTTTTATGGGGTATTGCCCCTGCACCCGGTATGTTGGATGCAGGAGCAGCCCCCAGACATTTTACTTCATGGAGATGACCTTGATCGCCTCTCTGCGCAGGAGCAGGCCATCCAGAAATTCATATCCCAGATAGCCCACCTGGGCATTGTCCACATAGGTCTCCTTGAGGACACGGCAGGTGAATTCGCTACGGTCAACGATCTGATAGTATTCAAGATCACCGAATGCTACCGGGGTGCCCTCGGAAGGCATAAACTCGGAGATAAGCACCTCCTTGCCCAGAATGGTATCGTTAGCGTGATTCCACAGATAATTTCCATTTGCATCCTTGAGGGTACGAAGCACCAGAGCAGTCTCATCATTCATGAGCCATTTGCCCTTTCTGCGATACTCCGGCTTCACGGAGAAGAACAACTGGATGACAGAATCATAGGTGAGTTCCTGGGTGGTCACACCCACTTCGGCACCACGCTCCGGATGCAGAATGCCAACAGGCATATCGACACCATTGCCAGTGATGAATGCCTCATCCTCCGCACGGCTCATCGCCCTAGCGAAGTATTTGAGGATGTAACGCTCAATGTCGAAGGAAGGATTGTGTACGAAATCCTCCGGGAACTTCAGCAAGGTGGCCAACTTGTTGTAGTTGAGAAGAATACGCTGAAAATCCTCCTCTCCATCATGCAGCTGAATAGCCTGATTTTCGGGAATCCACTCCGCTTTGTTGTGAAACTCTTCTGCAAACACAGCAACACCCGTCTTTACAGAAGCCACGTTGGCGTAATTGCGGAACAGGCTTTCCTTCATTCTTGCCTCGTACAGACGAGGCAGGGACACGCTGGGCAATGCCTGTGTACCACTAACGGCCTTGCCGGATGCCAGGTAAGCATCATTGACATCCATGCCCTTCATGCTCTGCCAGAAGGTATGATGGTACTCCGGGTCTACGGTAGTTACGAACTTTGCGCTGATAAAATCTTTCATGGTAAAATCCTCCTTTGATTTGTGGGTCTATATACCCCTTTGATTTCGCTTTTTTCTGCGTGAAGGGGCGGCACCGTTAGCCGTCTGATAGGACTGTAGAGATTTTGATTCCCCCTGCGGTCGGTGCCGTCCTTGTCACATCAGAAGATATTCTTTTTCTTTGCTTTGCCGAATTTGAAGCCTCGTCTGTCACAGTAATCTGCGACATCCTGTTCACTGAACAGGTCCATGTACGAAATGCCATCACTCACATGATAGTAGTGCTTCTTGGTGATGGTCACAGGGTAATCATCGGCGGTCTTCATCCTCAGCTTTCTGTGCCACTTGAAATGGGCGAGTAAAAATGCTCTCATCATGGCTTACTCCTTCCGGCAGGCAGGGCAGATGTAAACACCCAGTCTGTAAGCATCGGCAGAGGGAACTGCCAGTTTCATATCCGTGTTGCATTTCGGGCAGCGGATGGTGCTGTCCTTCTTCGCACGGCTCTCACCGGGAACCTTGCAGACCAAACGGTACTGGTCTGGAATGCTCTCCTCCAACCAGAACTGATGGTGGTTGCGGATGGTTCTCTCACTGTAACAGGGGAACAGGGCGGCTTTCACGTTGCCCTCGCTGTCACAGTCGATGACGGGGTAGTATCTTGTACCTTCCACGGCTCACACCGCCTTTCCGTCCAGCTCGAAGAATCGACCCTTGCAGTAAGCAAGTGCTTTATCATAGGTGGCGAAGAATACCGTGGAGAAGCCGAAGCTCACTCTCCAGATGCCAGTGTCCTTTTGCAGGGAGATAGCCACAGGCTCTCCCTTGCGGTTCTGCAGGAGCAGTTCACACTTGTATCTCTTGTCGGAGAAACTGGCTCTGTCCTGCTGACTGAATTTCGGCTTGCTGCCGTAAAAGAATTTGAATCTCATATCGTTCACACTCCTTTGTTGATTTTGGTATTTTCACAGTTGGGATAGGTTTATAAAATCATTGGAATCATCTTCTTTTCTTCTCTTGGGGCAATGGGGCAGATTTGGGGTAGGAAAATCAATATTTTCTTCCTATAAAGGCAATATGGAAAATAACCCTGAAATCTGCTACCACTTTCTGCCCCGATTGCCTCAGGCATTGTGGTCATTCATTCGGCGGCATCAGGAAATCGTCTTTCAGCCTATACCCGATGAGCAGTGTGGTCTTTTCACCGCCAGCCTTTGGTCTGCGCCTGACTACTTCACCAAACTTCCGAAGTTCCAGATTGAAGTTCCGGGCATTTTCCGCATAGCAGCCGTTTTCCTCGCACCATCTTCGGTATTCGGCATAGACCAGTGCGGTGCGCACCTCACTGCTGCCGTCCTCGGTCAGTCGTTCCTCTGCGAACTGTGCCACCTTATCACTGTCATGGCGGTATTCCTTCACAGCGTTCTCTACGGATTCCGGCTTTGTAAAGCCTTCCTGCTGTAACAGTTGGAAACCTTCGATGAGCCAGTTCAGAATGGCACTCTGCACCTCCGGCTTGCGAAATTCCATCTTCAACATGCGATCCTGTTCCCATTCTTCAAAGTGTCGTTCAAAGGGGAGGATATAAAGTCGGTTGCTATCGAATACGGTCATATCCGTAATAACCGGAAGGTAGTTTGTGTTGATGTAGATTTTGTGCTGGGGCTGGAACTCAAAGCTGTTCTCATGCAGGAACCTTGCCCGGATGGTATCGCTGCCCGTCATGGTCTTGACCAGTGCTGCGTCCATCACCAGACCACGGCTCGGTTCGGAAATATTCGCCAATCGGACTCCTGCCAGACTGGCAATGTCCTCCGAAGGAGCCTGGGTATCCGGCTTGCGTTTCTGCGTGACCGTTTCCGGCCGAACCGCCCTGCCGTAATCTCCCATGAGATACAGAACGCTTTCCATCAGCGTTCCCTTACCATTTCGTGTGGTCGCACCGTAGAGGATGAACATACACTCATAGGAAGTAAGACCGCTCAAGCCATAACCCAGGCATTTCTGCAGGAATTTTGCATTTGCGGTGTTCCGGCACATGACCTCATCGATAAACTGGAGAAATCTCTCACTGTATGCCTCCGGGTCAAATACCACAGGACTTATCATGATGATAAAGTCCCTGTTGCTGTGGGGTCTTGCCGTTCCGGTACGAAGGTCGATGGTGGCGTTATCACAGTTGAAGAGGTAGACATCTTGGTCAAAGGTCTCCATCGAGAGGGGATACACCCCCTGTGTCTCTTTGATATAGGTCTCCCGGAATCTGCGTTGCTGCCACTTCATGGCACCTTCCAGAAATGCTTTACGCTTGTCCTCATCCTTGATGGTGGCGGCATAGACGAGCATGGCATCTGCCATGTCTTTGGCAAGTTCCATCACCATCAGTCCGACAATGTCCGCTGCCCAGCATTTCCCGTCATAGACGAACCACTTCTTCCGCTCCGGCACATACCTTGCAATGCCTTTGAACACATCGGCAAAGAGCCCCCATATCCAATGTCACCGCTGCGGTATCTGGGATTGTTCAGAGGTTCAAGTTCCGTCAACTTTTCCAGCACATCATTGAAGTCATCTTCTGCCGGAGTCAGCACCGGAGAGTAGAACACCGTGCAGTTTCGCACCGCCTTTTCCAGCGTGAGCCATCCATAGGTTGAGCCGCTCTGTGGTCTGTCCCACTTATCACGCATCAGCCCGGACTGCCGGAACAGCCTGTCCATCTGCTCGATGTCACCACCACACCAGAATGCCAGTATCTCCGCAAGTGCCATATCCGCTTCACTGTGGGATTTCCCTTCCAGGATGTTCCCCTCCCAGAGTGCCTTTGCTTTCTCCGCCTGCCGGGATGCAAACATCTTTCTCAGAACAGATTCATCCGAAAGGAAACTACCAGGGGCTGTGACTTTGGGCTTCTCGGCATTCGCCTGGGGTCTGACCATGTACTTTTCAAGCATCCCCTTCAGCTGCTCGGTACGCTCCATGACCTCGGTGCCATGAATGCATTGCCCGGTCATCGTAAGGAATCGGTGGGTTGCTCCAGGTACATACACCTCAACATGGGTCTTGCGATTGTTGATGTAGTACCGCTCCTTGTCATAGAAGAAATCTTCTATCATGAAAAAGATATGGATACCAGTCCCGGAAGGGCTGAGTTCCGTATAGGAATCCAGTTCATCTACGATTTCCTTCGCCCACTCGTCCAGCTTGCCATCATGGACGCAACCGTCCACATCGGTCATACCGATTGGAGCAAAGCACCCGATACCAATGCCATCGAAGCCACTTCTGTTGTATGCAGCCAGAGCCTCACCAAAGGAACAGAAGTCAGCCGGATTGCTCGGATCGGCTCTTGTCCCATCTGGCTTATACGGCACTTTGTCCGGCTTCACCGCATCTGGTGTCTTTCGTTCCAGTCGATACAAGCAGAACAGCCCACGCTTTTGAAGGTTGGGAGGAATACCTCCGTAATCGAATCCTGCCTGTGTGGTCATATTCAGTTGTTTCATAGTCTTGCTAACCATCCATCTGGATGCCTCCTTTCCGAAGGGCTTCTGCCTTTCTCTGTTACATTGAAAAAAAGAACAACCCCTCTGTATTTAGAAGGAAGAAAATCCGATTGCCTTGTCCTTCCACCAGCTATGCATCCCTAACTCTCCAAATTCCGAATTTCAGAGAAAAAAGTGAAAATATTTTTTCAAGGACAATTGCTTTCGGTCGGAGTCCATTCCCTTCTGGTAGCTATGTATTGGAAATCCTCAAAAGTAAGAATATTCTTGATTCCTTTACAAATCTTTTCGAGGAAACTACTCCCTTCCGACAGCTATGTATCGGGAATGGAAGAAACGGACATTTCTTGGTACTTCCAGAGAAAATTTTTTTCTCCATCTGATAGCCACGGGGGAAGCCGGGAACTTGCTCCCTTCATATCTTCTCTGAACAACTGCTACCCAGAATCACGAAAGAATTCGTAGGTTTGTCCCCCTTCTGACGGCTATGTATTTGAAAGAGGAAAAAATCCCAATTTCGAGTTGCTTTTCAAAAAAATTCAGAAGCACTTTGCCACCTAAGGAATCCATTCCCTTCTGTCATCTATGTAACCAAAAACGCTGATTTTCTGAATTTCGCGCAAGTTTTTGTAAAAAAGAGCATAAAAAATCCCCTCAACCCGGAAATCCCAGGTGAGGGGGTGTGCTGTGTTCGCTATTTACTTTTTTTCACGGAAAGCACTGTTGCCATTCAAGTTCTTCAAAAGGATTTTTCTGGATGTTTTGTACCCATCCCCGATAAATCCAAGCCGGAGCAGAAAACACCGGAATGCATACTTCTCTTTTCATCGGTTCTCAATAAGAAGCAGTACATCCTTCATGCCCGATCTGTACAGAAAATCCCAGCATAGTACCCACCGCCAGTTTACCGCACTCACATAGCGGTCAATTTGAACCCTCACCGCTTTGGGAAGGTTCAATTTCTGTATCTCTTCTTCATATTTTCTGATCTCGTCAAGTGCTTCCCGGTACTGCTGATTCTGTGTCCTCAATTTCTTTTCCAGCTCATCCGTTCTTGTTTCCATGAAAAAATCCAGAAGACGGCCTGTTGCTCCTTCTTCTGGATTCATAATTTCTTTCTTTAATTTTGCAAGCATACTTCCGTAGGAAAACAACATGGACTGCCCCATATAGAAATGGTACTCTCTTTCAATCAGTTCTGCGATGCTTTCCAGTTGGAAATATGTGTGTAATATCTTATGTTCTTCCGCAGTCAGCGAAACCGTATCATCTGTCTCGAACACAGCCTGCACTTTCGGATACTGCTCCATCAGTTCCTTTATTCTCTGTTTCGTACTTCGGTATTCTGCGTGGTGGCCCCGTAAGTACTCAGTCACCTTCTGATCTACCTTCTCGTCAAGTGTGTATTCCATCCAATATGAATCCTGTTTATTTACCATAATTCTAATCCCTCTTTTCTGCCTGATGGCTTTTGTTAGTTTAGGACTATATCACTTTTTCAGGAAATATCAATTCATCAGATGTACTAATAAAGAGAGAAGGAAATTGGTGCTTTTACGCATCATCTAGGGCAGCCCTACTTCTACACAAATCGGCAATACTTTTCGCGCACAGCATTTCAATATTTTCCCTTAATCTCAGCCACTTAAGCTACAAAGACCAAGTTAACACAATACCCCCTGTGCAATTTCGCGAAAATATGCTTGAGAGGGGGCATCGGTCTTTAGGTGAAAAACCTGTAGAGATTTACATTCCTCCATTACATTACAGCAGTTTTTACGCTTTCCTCAGAATTCATACGCTCTGTTAGCTGTTTAATTTGTAAATCATACCTATCAATTATAAACAAGTTATGTGGAATTGAATCATAATTAAAGAAATCCATAAAATCATAATGAGTACGAATTACTACCATATAAGAGCATTTTTTACTTTTTGCTGATTTCAACAATTTTTCAACCGTTTCGGACAAGGTTTCATCCTCTCGCTGAATGCGAATCGCAACTGACCCATCATCAATGTGTTCTTTAAGGAATCCGTCAATACCACCATTTCTCTGTACCGGAACAGCATTAATACTCTTTATTATAGCCATGCAATTTTCATCTAAATTCTGGTATGCCTTTTTTCCTTTTTTCAACAGAAATGAATCTGTTTTTACAATATTTTCTAGTCTACTGAGAGTTAGTTCCACCGCATCAGCCGCAATATCAAATCCTAAATACTTCCTATCTAATAATTTGCTTGCAACAACTGTTGTGCCTGATCCCATAAAGGGATCTAAAACAGTATCACCAGCATCTGTGACTAGTTTTATTATTTGTTCCAATAATATTATAGGTTTCTGTGTTGGATATCCTACTCTTTCCTTTGCTTTTGGATTGAGATATGGAATTTCCCAAACATCGGACAGCGGAACTCCTTTTTTTGCTTGTCCCATTACCACTTGCCCGTTGGCGTCCACTTTATATCTTGATTTCCCCTTCTCATCTCTTTCACGATCTTGCAAGATTTGATCAATATTTGTTGTTTCAGAATAGTCAGTGTAAATCGTATTAAATTTAAAGTCTTTTGTTTTACTATAGAAAAAGATTATCTGATGATTATTCAATAACCCCTTTTTGGAATTTGACCATCTTCTATACGACCAAACGATCTCGCTCTGGAAATTATACATTCCAAAAACTTCATCCAGAGCTATTTTCAAGTAATGAGAAGCATTTCTGTCACAATGAACAAATATACTTCCTGTCTGTTTCAAAACTCGTTTGCATTCTTGAAGACGTATTTTTATATATGCTATATATTCTTCGATATTTCTCCAAGAATCACAAAACGAAAACTCTACGCCTTCTTTATTTGCCAATCGTTGAGTCTCTTGTGTAAAAAAAGGAGGGTCCATATAAACAGCATCAATTGTTTTTGAATCCAATTGCTTCATCAATTCAAGACAATCTCCGCAATACACATTATTCAGTTCCATTTAATCACTTACCATTTCTCTCTATTATTGATTTTAAGTCAATTCCAGTATCCCTTTCGAGATACTCCCATGCCTCATCACCGGAATAATACTCACCACCAAGTTCATGATATAAATCCCTCAACTTAGACTGAATGCGAATTGCCTGATCACGATTAGGCTCAAAAAACATAATTCTAATAGGAATATATCCAGCTTCCTGTATTATTCTTACTCTCTTATGTTCTTTTTTGATGTGATCACCGTCAGTTGTAGCGTCTTTCCATTTTATCTCAATTGCACGTTTTCCAATTAAACAATCAATCTCGACTGTTTTAGGGCTCCTATCAATCGTGTTCGGCAGTTTTACCTTCTCTTGCGCATCAGGATGAGCCAATTTGAAGCACTTAATTGCTAGCTCTTCTATCAAAGAACCTGCATATTTATACAAAAACCTTCCTACATTCTGCTGAAAGTCAATCTGATATCCTTCCTCACTTGTAAATCCAAGTGCATTATATAAAACATAATGATCATTATTATCAGATTCCATTTCTAGTTTTCTATCTCTGATTTTCTTTTGCAGTTCTTCTCTGTACTTTAAAATGATCCTAATTAATCTTTCATCTCTACTGCTCATAGAATCCTCCTTAATATACCCGATTTATTACTTATAGTCAACATTACATATTTTTAAAGAAATCTTCAAAAGACACTCCTAATGCTATCAAGATTTTTTCTAAACTTTTTATAGATGCATTTCTCTTTCCGCTCTCAACTCCTGCGATATATGTCCTATCCAATTCTGCTTTAAATGCTAGTTTTTCTTGACTGATACCATTTTCTTTCCGTATTTCTTTTATTCTATTTCCGACTTTTTCAGTTATCATGCTCTTAACCTCCACAGTTATTCTCTCATTATGTTACTTATAAGTCTACGGACTATAAGTAACGCATGGGATAGAACATAAAAAAACAACCCTTTCCACCGAAGTGGAAAAGATTGCGTTTATATTCATAACATCTATTTTGAGTTTTTTTATATATTTTATTTATTCTTCCAAGCCGAATTTCCTTTCAGATTCTTCAGCAGAATCTTTCTGGTGGTCTTGTACTCATCCCCGATAAAGCCGAGCCGGAGCAGGAAACACCGGAATGCGTATTTCTCATTCTTCACATTCTTCTTTTTCATGGTCACACGCTTGGTTGTCCGTGCCTGTTCCACCAGCTTGCTGATTAGCTGCGTATAGGCCAACGCTTCATCTGCATCCCCGGAAAGGGTGAACCAAGGGAACAGCACCTTGCTGTCTGTAACCTCATAGGCAAGGCTGTCTGCGCCGATTGCCTTTTGTATCAAACTACCTTTGCCCTCGATTATTCGGTCGAGGTTGGCGAGTGTGGCTTCGTCTACCAGTCTCAGCGGTAACTCCACCGTCATTTTATCAGAATCCTTGATTTCTTCCTCCGGGGCTTCATCCGGTGCAGCCCTTTCTGTGTAATCGGTCTGCTCTGCGATGTGAAGTTCGGTCTTGGCGTTGAAGCCCATCATCTGCAATCCGGCAACCACGCCCTTGACCGTTTCTGTATCGGTGTCCTCCGTCCAACTCAGAACACCTTCTTTGCTGATGGTGAAGGAGCCAATCTGATAAGCACAGGTGGGAACCCTCTTGTAAAAGACCTTCTCCTGGGTAATCTCTGAAATGACCTGTGCCATCTGTTTCCGCTGTTCCCCTGCAAGTGTGTAATGTAATCCGTTCATGTTCATACCTCCGTGTAAATGTAGTTTTTGGGTATGTGTATGTTCGCTCTGCTGCCGGATTATTGCAAGTCATTTCTCTGGCATATACTGCACAAAAAAGAGCCGTGACCTGGCAGTTTTCGCTGTCGATCATGGCTCTTTTACAGTATTTTATGGAAATCAAGTCATCCGTAGTCAAACGGTAGTAGGCTATGGCTCGGTTTGCACCGATTTGCCCTCCAACAGCCGACAACCTCGGACATGAACTGTCCTACTTTCGCCTGCCGTGGCAGATGAAAAGTACTTTTATCATAGTCTCTATAAACCTCCATAAACCCTATAACCCTTGATTTTACGGGACTTTTCGGGATTTGAGTTTTTCTTCATTTTTTCATAAGTCTCCATAAATCCATATCACTACACCACTGATTGGTGTAGTAAATGGTGTAGTAGCGGTGTAGTTAACTTAACTAACCGTCACTTTTTTTCCGTCACACTTCATCCCATATTTCTCGTTTTCCAAATTGGTTTTTTGACGAAATTCTGTAATCTTCGCCATCTGATCTGCAGCATGTGCATAGTTTGCATGTGTATACACATTGAGTGTCACCCCTGCATCTGAATGCCCCATCAAATACTGCAAATCCTTAATATCCATACCGGCATTTGCATAATTTGTGCAAAACGTGTGTCGAAACACATGCGGTGTAATATTAGGCAAAGGTCTGTCAGGATGAAGCTTCTTATATTTCTTCATTGCCCAACGCATCTCGTTCTCAACGTGAAGTGCAACCTTGGGATTGCCGTTCTTGTCAAGCATGATGAAACCCGTATATCCATCCACAACGACCTCTTTTTTGACTTTCGGACGCCTTGCAAGCATATTCTTTAAGGATTGATATATGCTGTCTGTCATCGGTAAAAATCTACATCCGCTGCTGGTCTTGGTCTCCTCAACGTAATATTTCCCACCCCGTTCACGAACCAACTGATGATCCACACGGATTCTACGATTCTTAAAATCCAGATCCTTTTTCGTCAGTCCGCAAAACTCACTGACTCTCATACCGGTCTCAAGAAGAACGACAAACTCATCATAATATTTACACCATAGCTTGTGCTAATTGAATATTACCCTATCAATTATGGGCGAAGTCCCATGCCTCCTTCCAGCGTAAGTGTCTCACCGTTCATATAATTAAAGTCGGGCGAGGCAAGCTGCTCTGTGGTGTGATCTTGTAATGTGATTCCAGATGCAGAAGCTTGAGCATTGTTAATAAGGACAGCGATTCTTCCAAACTTCTTAATTGCCGCATCAACCACATTCTTAACTACAGCCTCATTATCTTCACCGGGTGCAATGTCTGCCTGAACAGCTAACAACTTAATACCATACTGCTTTTCCAGTTCTTCTTTTGCTTTTTCGAGTTTTGAAACGTTTCTGCCTGTTATGACAAGATTTGCGCCCTCTTTTGCATATGCGGTATCTATACCATATCCAATCGAACCACATCTGCCGTCAGATAATACAGAATATCCGCCGCCTGTAATAATAGCAGTCTTCCCTGTTAAAAATCC
The DNA here is from genome assembly GCF_052066395.1 of Bariatricus sp. HCP28S3_A4. NCBI lineage: Bacteria > Bacillati > Bacillota > Clostridia > Lachnospirales > Lachnospiraceae > Bariatricus > Bariatricus sp. HCP28S3_A4. The sequence goes on from NZ_JBQHSE010000021.1 coordinate 18,347, forward strand.
CAGTATATCCAAATTCTTAAAGATCTGTATATTTAGCAGAATTACCTTTCGCTTTTTCCACCGGATATTTTGCTTCGTTTTGATCCATCTTCATATTTACGATTTCATCAGCATCCAGTCCAAGTTTATCGAGAAGATTTTGTGAATACACAATCACATCAGCAAGTTCCTCTTTCACATGCTGAATATCAAATTCTATATCACTCCATTGAAAGCATTCCAATAGCTCGGCTGCTTCTATTACGATAGATTTTGCCAGATTGGCCGGTCCATGAAATTGATCCCAATCTCTTTCTTCACTAAATTTCCTAATTCGATCAATTGTTTCCTGAGTCATTTCTTATCTCCTCATATCTTGTCTCTATTTCTGATCATGCGCAATACGTGATTTCAAATACTGACCAAGATTTTCATCTCTGCAATAAACGTAACAACCATAGCGTCCTCTGGACATCAATACCTTATAGATTTGTTTTACATATTGTGTCAATCGAGCCTGTTGACCTTTCAGTCCTTTTTTTCCCGAAGAGTCTTTGTATTCCTCGAATTCAACATAAAGAGAATGATTCTCCGGATCATACTTGAGATCATTTCCGATAATGACACCCACGTAATCAAATTCCAATCCCTGTACCGTGTGGATACATCCCACCTGGTTTACGGAATCATCCTTAATTGCAAACAAAGCTCTTTGTTTTCTTGCATTCCAAGGCATACTGAAGTCCTTTTCGGGAATAGTAACATCATTGACCGTAGCATTCACATCATCAGACCAATCCCACGCAAATCCTGCAACCATTCGAGCATTGTTATCTGTTTCAGAATTCTTTTTCCGAATCAATTCACGCATTTCATTTGGATCATCGAAAATGCGAAATTCGTACTCTTCATTATCCCATCCCTCATAGTTGGCTGTGTCTTCGATTTGAAGAGTATGTGTTACCCAATTAATAAATCCCTCTGCTCCTGAGCATCGAAATTGAGCTTTCAATTCCATTTCTATAACTTCTGAGCCTTCTAATTCAGCAACTCTTTTTATTTCTGCAACAGAACCAATATCAGCAGGAACCACTTTCTGGGTATCATCTACAAAGAAGACATTTAATCTGGATGCGTGGATAATATCTTGTATTTGATTCTCTCCTCGATACATAAATGCCCCTTTTCCTTTAAGTCGATGTGCCTCATCCACGACAAGGACATCATAAGCATTGGCAGGTACGCCAAAAAACGTTCCTGAACCACCAAAAAGAGGCTTAATATTTTGGGCCTTATCAACCTTAGATGCAACCAATTTTTTGACCATCACCTCACGAAAAGCTTCGTTTGGCGCAACAAATTTTGCATTCAATCTGCGATCAATCAACTGATGGAGAACCTTAAATGAAATAACCGATTTCCCTGTTCCGGGGCCGCCTTTTACAATGATCGTCTTTTTCTGTCTCAGGTTTTCAAGTTCTTTACAGATAATGTTATATGCTACCACCTGCTCGTCGAGCAGAATAAACTCATCATTACCCGCATAAAGAGAATCGACACAATCCACCAGTGCTTTTGAAGGACGAATACGACCATGCTCCATATCATAAAGAATATCCATTCCCTTACCAGAGCCAACCATCTTTTTCAGATAATCCTGAAGAGCCCTGTAATCATCAATGAAATATATAGGAGCAAGTTTTGTACCTTCACTATAACGCGGATCTAATAATGGTTCTGGATTCTTTCTTGAATAGTTATGAAGATAAACACATGGATAACCACTGATTCCATTTGAATAAATGCCCTCATTCATTAACCCCATCATCCGGCTATAATTCTCTGCCTGATATGATGGATGCTGAACATCTCGAAATCCTCCGCCAACAAAAGTATGAACAAGTTCTGGTATATCAGTTGAATCGGCTGATTCCCATTGTTTTAATTCAATAAGAACATAATTTTTTTCTTGATTCTCATTTTGTCCAGTCACGATAAAATCAACTCGTTTACTTGTATTCGGAATCGTATATTCAATTAAAACGCCACAATCCTCAGCAATTTCTGAATTTCGAAGTACTCTCTCCATATATTGCATAGAGTTTCTCCACGCAGTTTTTTCCGCCGGGGATTCTCTATGTCCTATTTTCTCAATGAAATTCGCTTCGATAATATCAGAAATATGATTTGATTCAACGTCCTGCCTGAAAGCCAGATTTGTATTGCTATATATAATCATTGCACCAAAACCTCTCTATATTATTCCAGTTTTTCAATCCTCGCTAATGAGACAACTTCAAATTGTCCTCAATCATAAATAGAACGAAATTGTATTTCAAACATTCCTTGAACATAATCAAACTTGTTGTTATGTTAAAAAATATTAACAATAGAAATCGTACCGAATCACCGCACAGTTCTTCACGCCCCATGCAGCATATTCTTCATTGGTCATGTCTGTAAAATAAGACTGAACCACTCTTGCAATCCCGTTATGTGCAACCAAAATATAAGTCTTTTCATCCGACTCTGCCTTAATATCATCAAGCGAATTATAGATTCTTTGTGCCAGGCGTAATGTTGATTCACCGCCCTCATGATTGCAGGCAAAAAATTCTTTAGCTTTCTTGAAATCCTGTCCGTCACGTGGGGTGGACTCCCACTTACCAAAGTTCTGCTCAATCAATCTTGGTTCCACTCTGCATGGAATCTCTGTCATTTCGGAGATTAGCTGAGCAGTATCTGCGGCCCGACTAAGCGGTGAGCAGAGAATCTCATCTGCTTGAATTCCTTCGGCAATAATCTTACGGCCGGTTTCTCTGGCCTGCTCACGGCCATATTCTGTAAGCGGACTTTCGGTAACTCCGCAAATCTTATTTTCAACATTCCACACGGTCTGGCCGTGGCGATGAAACAAATCTGCTGCTTTTCTGGAATTATGGAATCATCCGGAACTGGACAGTGCGGTGGTTCTGCTCTTAAACCGTAATATGGGCGGTGCTGTCATCACCAGCCACCAGATTCATCAGGGAAGTTTCATGCACAGCGGAACTATTGAATATATGTGTATCGATCCGAATGGACCGCTCTGCTACTGTGGAAACAGATGATACCTGGAAACTTTCTGCTCTGCCAATTCCCTGGAGCAGTCTGCCGGTATGACTGCAAAAGAATTTTTCCCACTTCTTCGCAAAAAAAAATCTTCCCATCTTACACAACTCTGGGAAGATTATCTGATACATCTGGCCTTTGCCATAAAAAATATAAATATGATTGTGGATGCACCGATCATTATCAGTGGATATCTGGCACCATTTTTCACCGAGGAAGATATTCAGATACTTCTAAAAAATGTTAATTCTGCTTCTCCTTTTCCGCTTGACAGACCTCAGATTTTGATTGGTAACCATGGACAATATACTCCAGCTATAGGTGCTGCACTGTTTTATGTGGATCAGTTTATACGAAGTGTATAGACGTGTCTGGCTTTCGTCCATTCACATCCTCATTCTCTGCGGTGTATCTCCATAAATCTTTTTAAACGTTCTAAGAAAAATCTTATAATTACTGATCCCATGGGCTGCCATCAGATTGGTGATGGAGTCATTGGAATAAATCAGCTCATCATGAAAGCGCATAACACGGACAGCATTTAAATATTCCAGGAAGGTCTGTCCCGTATATTTTTTGAAAATCCTGCAGAAGTATTCCCGGCTCAGTCCCAGATTTCCGGCAGCTTCATCAAGTGTCAGCGGTTCCCGATAATGCTCTCCCACCCAATCCATTGTCTGGGTGAGCCGCAAAATATCACGGTGAGCCGCTTTCTGACCATCCGATGCCAGCCAGCAAGAATCATATCTGTAAAGACAGTACAAAAGATCATGAAGTCTGGCAGTAAAGAGAAGCGGATACCCATCCTCTTCCTTCTGGTAAATGTCCAGCATTTCCATCAGATAATGCGTTGGTGCGCAGGTCGAACCTTCCAGAGCAGTTCCGGCAGGAATCCATGTACCAAAATGGAGTACATCAAAATTTGGAAAGAACTGCTGAAGATATCGGGCGGAAATCTGAAGAAGAATATAACTGGTCGTATCTCCATGGGTACGGGTCATATGGATATCCTTGGAATTAATGATCAGGATATCACCTGCAGACAGTTCAAAAGTTTCTGCCTGAATAACCGCAGTCATCCCTCCGGAAACAATAAGAAGAATTTCCAGATATTCATGCCAGTGGGCCAAAATAGTGTGGGCCGGTTCCTGTACATAAGAAAAATGCACAGGCAACCGGCTGTTTTCACGGACCATTTCATAGGTATAAGCAGACATAATAGCATTCCCTCCTGTTTCTTCTCTATGGTATGTCAATTCTGACAATATTTTCTTTCTATATTTTAAGAAATAAATCAAAAAATATCAATATCAACCAAAAAATAGTCAAAAAAATGAATAGAAAAAAACACATATATACTTCATAATCAAGATATCTGAAAAATACAACCATGAAAATGATATATACGATCGGAGGGTTATTATGAAACTCAGAAAACGTCTGTTTCCAGGTACTACATCTGATGCTGTGACTGAGCGTGAGACAAAAAATCGCAAATTAGCCAGAAAGGCTGCTGCCGAAGGGTTCGTTCTTTTAAAGAATGATGAGCACTTTCTTCCTTTGCCGAAAGGAATCAGAATCGGACTTTACGGTGCCGGTGCGATCAAAACCATCAAGGGTGGCACCGGATCCGGTGATGTAAATGAACGTGACTGTGTAAATATTTATCAGGGTATGATAAATGCAGGCTATGAAGTAACCAGCAAAAAATGGCTAGATGACTATGATGCTCAGTATATTCAGGCAAGAGAAAACTGGAGGGATAAGATTTTCAAAAGCCTGCCGGAATATGACAATAATTTCTTTCGTGCCTACTCCGCAGCGCAGTTTCAGATGCCCTGCGGAAGTGCCATCGATGTAGAAGCTGCACGGGCAGATGGAGCTGACATCGCAATTTTTGTCCTGAGCCGAATTGCCGGTGAAAATGCAGACCGATCCGTGTCTGAAGGCGATTATCTGATCACAGCAGAAGAAAAATCACTGCTTACCCAGGTCTGTGAGGCTTATCAGGATGTAGTTCTGGTAATCAATACCGGCGGTCTTGTAGACCTTGGATTTACAGATGAATTTTCCAATATCCGTTCCATTCTGCAGTTTATGCAGGCCGGTCAGGAAGGTGGAAATGCATTTGCTGATGTGATCAGCGGCGATGTCACTCCTTCGGGAAAGATGACCGATACCTGGGCACTGACTTATGGAGATTATCCCAATGCTTCCTTCTTCAGCCATAACAGCGGCGATGTTTACAAGGAGGAATATAAAGAAGGAATTTATGTAGGATATCGCTATTTTGACACATTTGACGTACCGGTACGTTACTGCTTTGGCCATGGACTTTCCTACACGGAATTTGAGATGAATGCCGGAGATATCGCTGTAAATGGTATGGGAACGTCAAATCCAATGGTATCCGTCCACGTAAATGTAAAAAATGCAGGTGCCATATATTCCGGTAAAGAAGTTGCTCAGATCTACGTATCCTGCCCACAGGGCAAAATGGCAAAAGAATACCGCAGGCTTGCCGGTTTTGGAAAAACTCGTCTTCTGTCTCCCGGAGAGAGCCAGAGCCTGGAAATCTCCTTTTCCCTCTACCAGATGGCTTCCTACGACGAAGACCAGGCTGCATGGATTCTGGAAAAAGGAGCCTATGGTATCTGGGTGGGAAATTCTCTTGACAGTGCCAGACTAATCGGTTCCCTGAAGCTGGATGAGGACGCGTGCATGGTACAGTGCGAACATATCTGTGAGAAAAAGCAGGAACTGGAAGAGATGATTCCAGATATTTCAAAAATGAAAGAAAAAGAAGCTGCATGGCTTGCGATGACAGATAAGCTTCCGACAATCGAACTGGAGGCTTCCGATATTCCATCAGAAACCATTTCGTATTCCGGTATTCCGGATAAACTACCAGGTAAAGCAGGAGATATTACCGAAAGCCTGTCCCTGGATCAGCTTGTTGCCTTCGCAACGGGAGATGTAAATTCCGGACAGAGCGAATTTGGTTCCGCAGGACAGACCGTTCCGGGTGCAGCAGCTGAGACTGTTTCCATAGCAGCTAAGGATCCCTGGAATGTAGCCAGTATCGTGCTTGCAGATGGCCCCGCCGGTATTCGTCTGAAACAGACCTATCAGGTATTTGAAGGAAAAATTGAAGCCGGTGATCTGATGGAAGCACTGGAAGGTGGATTTTTTGCAGCTAAACGTGGAAAAAGAGGCACCACATATCACCAGTATTGTACTGCTATTTCTGTGGGAACCCTTCTTGCCCAGACATGGAACCTGCCGCTTATCAAAGAAATAGGCGAAATGATCGGACATGAAATGGAACTGTTTGAGGTAACTCTGTGGCTGGCACCAGGTATGAATATCCACAGGAATCCTCTTTGCGGTAGAAACTTTGAGTATTATTCAGAAGATCCGCTCCTTTCTGGTATGATGGCTTCCGCCATGACTCTTGGTGTACAGAAGGTAGCGGGATGCGGAACCACTATCAAGCATTTTGCATGCAACAACCAGGAAGATAACCGTATGGGATCTGACAGTGTGATTTCCGAAAGAACGCTTCGCGAAATCTACCTGAAAGGATTCGAAATCGCTGTGAAAAACTCTCAGCCAATGTCCATTATGACCTCCTATAATCTCATCAATGGTGTCCATGCCGCGAACTGCTATGATATTTGTACAAAAGCCGCCAGAGACGAATGGGGATTTGCAGGAGCGATCATGACAGACTGGACTACTACCACAGATTCCACTGCAGGCATTTGTACCGCTTCAGGATGTATGCGTGCCGGAAACGATATGGTTATGCCAGGAGATCCTGCTGACCACGAGAACATCCGCAAAGAACTGGATGAAGGAACTCTGGATATCCGCGAGCTGAAACGCTGCGTATGCAATACCATCCGGGTAGCACTTCAGTCTAACCAGTACGAGGACGCTGTAAGCTATCTGGATCAATTCGAAAATCTTGACACTTATATGACAGCCAAATAAAAGAAGCATAAATTTGCCCCGTCGGGGTCTGTGCAGTGAACTCTGTACAACTTCCGCCGGGGAATTTTATTTTTATTCTTTCATCCATGTTTTTGATGAAATTCTATACCGATGTAATGGGTGTTTCCAGCGGCCTGGTGGGATTGATGATGATGGTTGCGCGAATCGTTGATGCATTTACTGATGTGGCGAACAAAATAAAAATGTCCCATTTCTCATTCTCCTGCTCTTTTCTTATCACAATTCAAGCTTCCGGTTAGCGCTTTAAAAGGCTTTTTTCTACGCTCTCCCAAAGCCAACCACCTCCTTGTGTTTCTGTCTTGATTATACTATAATCAAGGCAGAATTGCACATAGCAGATATAACTCTTAACACAACGAAAGAAAAGAGATGATTAAAAATGTACATATTTCTTATCGGCATCATACTTGCCATCACACTGGCCTGGAAGTCTCATCACTTCTCCGATAATGCCCAGCAGCAACTGCTCGTTTTTCTCGCTGTCCTGTTCCCACTCTCAGAGCTGGTCAAGCAGATTCTTTTGTTCATAAATAACGACTGTACCTATGACTGGTGGTATTTCCCATTCCAGCTTTGCAGCATCCCAATGTATCTGCTTCCTTTATACTGTCTTCTCTCTGAGAAATTCTTGGGTCTCCGCAAAGTACTGGCTAATTTTATGGTTGATTTCGGTCTTCTCGGAGGAATCTTCGCATTTGCCGATACCAGTGGCATGCACTATGATCTGCCTGTACTCACACTACACAGCTACCTCTGGCACTTTCTTCTAATCTATCTCGGTTTCTTTCTGATATTTACCCAAAGAAACAGTTCCCTTCCAAAGGATTTCCTGCTTCCGGGTACCCTCTTTCTTCTGTTAGTTGGAATTGCCACACTGCTGAATATGGCCTTATATACCAAAGGACTCATCAACATGTTTTACGTCAGTCCTTACTATCATATGCAGCAGATTGTCTTTGCGGATATCGCCCTAGTCACCGGGCAGACCGCCGGACGACTTATTTATCTTGCATCCGAACTGCTGGGAGCTTTTCTTATACACTTGGGCTCAATAATGTTCCATCCGTTGAAATCGTAACGACCTGCCACGGAATGAATTTCCCGCTAGCCTGCAGCGCTTTCTTAGCGGCCATCACCAATCCTCCGCAGCAAGGCACTTCCATCCGCAGTACGGTAACACTGCAAATATCATTATTTGCAAAAATCTGTGTCAGTTTCCCGCTGTAATCCACCGAATCCAGCTTCGGGCAGCCGATCAGCGTGATCTTTCCGCGCATAAATTCTTCATGCACATTTGCATAGGCATATGCCGTACAATCCGCCGCAATCAGTATATTTGCACCGTCAAAATACGGCGCGTTTACCGGAACCAGTTTGATTTGGCACGGCCACTGGGCAAGTCTGGAAGTGCAGGAAACGGACCTTGCCATTTCATCTTTTTTCTTCTTATTCGCCAATACGGCCTGTTCATCATAAGCCGCCGCCTCACGTTCCACGAACGTAATTGCACCGGTCGGGCACTCCGGCAGACAATCCCCCAGCCCGTCACAGTAATCATCCCGAAGAAGTTTTGCCTTGCCATCCACCATGCCGATGGCCCCTTCATGACATGCGTTTGCACACGCACCGCATCCATTACATTTATCTTCATCAATTTGTATAATTCTTCTGATCATATTTTTTGTCCTCCTTGTGCTTCTGTTTGGATTATACTATAATCAAATCAAAAATTCGGTGGTTATAACCACAAAAGGAGAATTCATGGAGAAATTTTTATCACCTGTTTTTCAGGGAATTAATGATACTGAATGGCAGAAAATGCAGACTATCCAATGCATGCATCAGGCATCTTTCGCAAAAAATGCCGTCATCTTCCATGCAGGCTCAATGATATCCGATGCCGGTATCGTGATGCGTGGCAGTGTCAATATTGAAATCAATGATCTCTGGGGGAATCGCAGCATCCTGAGCAACGTTTCTGCCGGTCATATTTTTGCGGAAACTTATGCGCTCAGCCGGGAGCCTTTAATGGTAGACGTCGTATCTGCCGAAGACTGCGAGGTTCTGTTTCTGAATCTGAGTGCTCTTACAGATCCGCTGTATGCGAATGATTCCTGGCAAAGAAAGTTTATGAAAAACATCCTGAATGCCTGTGTACAGAAAAATCAGGTACTTTCAAACCGCATTTTCTGTACCACCCCCAAATCAACACGTGCCCGCATCCTGACTTATCTTTCCTATCAGGCCGTTAAGGAAGGCAGAACTACGTTTCGAATTCCGTTTAATCGCCAGCAAATGGCAGATTATCTGAACCTGGATCGAAGCGCCCTCTCCAAGGAACTGGGACGTATGCGCGACGAAGGCATTCTGGAGTTTCGTAAAAATCAATTCACATTAACCGGGATTCAACTCTCACCGTAACACAAATACTTTGCTTTATTCCGGGTACCATACACTCTTTCCCGTAGATTTAGCATATTCAAATTCCGACGGTTACGGTCTTTCCTTCATATACCTTTCCCACATATCAGAATATCTTGTTCCCCATTCTACATTTGTGATAGTAGAGTAAGGAATCTTAAGTATATCATCATACCATACTCCATCTGCATCAAACGCCCTGAGAAATAGTTTATTCTTCTTCGCCTTGACAACTACGCCAATAGCAAACTCTCCATGAATTTCATCTTCCACAATAATAAATTGCTCTTTCGTTTTTAAGGAATCAAAAATTGTCCTCCAATCAGACAGATCAATATCCGGTGCCTTAATACCTCTTGTAATACCATATCGTTTATTAATCTCATTACATTTATTAGTATTAACCTCAACTTTCTTAAGTTGTGACATTTTACGTATACAATAGCCATCTAATTGAAAATCTGCTTCAGTTTGTCCCAAAAAAAATTTTTTATTTACTTCATTTGGATAATAATAAAAAAAGTCCTCGCTATACGAAAAGGAACAGCGGCATAGCCCTATTTCAGTAATTGCTTTTGTAATAATTTCAATCTTCTTTCGCTTTTTCATGGTTCTTCCTCTTTCCCTGTCCTAATTAATTTATATTATACACCGTAACACCCCCGATTCCAGTGCATTCGTTACGATTCAGACTCTTTCTGTTGTCCCTTTCATCCCTTCTGTTGAAAAACGGCCAGCTTCATCAAAAGCCAGCCATTTTCCAAAAAAGCATCATTTCATATTATCTTTGCGCGTAGTCTATATGCCTGCATTACAGCCATGAGGATGTCTTCCAGTCAATCAGCTTATCACTATAACCTTACACATGGATTTCGGCACAATTCTATGCCTGAACAAAAGTTCTTTATACACTAAATACAGTTCAAGTCAAAAGAGTTATCAATTCACAATTTACGGTCCAGTAATGTAAAAACAATAAATATTGCCCCTGTTATCGGGAAGTTGAGTTTGAAGTTTTCATAATGTAGACACATTTTTACGATTACACGCATTATTATCGTTATGTTATGCTATTTCAATAAACGTAGTTGCATTTGAAACCTTGATCTGTGTATCCAGTTCCGCAAGAAGTGTACTCCGCTTTTCTTCCAAATCTGACAGTTTCTTCTTCACATCCAGCGGATCAACCAGCTCTGTCGTATTTTCCTTCACGCAATAAAGATATGCAATTATGCATACAATGTGTTACAATCATACTGTATCCTGTCTTTATAAATCATCAAATCACAATCAACGAAAGGGACACAGCAAATGCCAAAACGCTTTGAACTATCAGAAAAGGGAATTATGGAAGCTCTGGAATTTCTTGGGGCTGAACTGCCCAGAAAGAAAGTATCTGAAAAAGATATCATCAAAACCAGACTTTTAGCAGAAGAATGCCTGTTTAAACTGGCAAAAGATGCAGCTGAGGGAACTACCTTCGAAATTTGGATTCGCTCTGTTTTAGGCAATGTAACCACAAAAATCAAATGTAAAGGAAAAGAAATCGATTTTTCGGATGCTCTGGCTCTCAGTGGAAATGATTTTAAGAATGCTTTTGATGAAGAAATGGATGACAGTGCCATCGAAACAATCCAGAATATGCTGTTAAAAGGATTTGCGGACAAATTCAAGATATCTCGTAAAAAAAATATGAATTACATAGATATTATCACGAAGAAAGATCCTCAGATGACACTATACATCACATTATCCGCAATTGTTCTGGCTGTTATAATCGGATTATTCATGCGTCTTTGCCTCAGCGAGACCATTTACAATGGATTTTGCAATAATGTACTGCAGCCTTTAAAAACCATTTATATGAATCTGCTTTCCATGATTGTAGGACCGGTTGTATTCTTTTCCATGATCACCTGTATGATGCAGTTCTCAGATATGCGCAGCTTCGGACGAATCGGCGGAAAAACCATGGGGATCTATACCTTTACCAGTGCAATTGCTGCCATTGCAGGAATCGGCATTTTTTATCTGATTCAGCCCGGCACAGAGGGAAGTTTTGTATCGATGATAACGTCGCAGGACACTCCGAACACTACCATATCCTTTCTTGACACGATCATCGATATTTTCCCAAGCAATATTGTGGGATCTTTCTATGAAAACAATGTCCTTCAGATCTTAATCATGGGTTTGTTTATGGGTGTTGCGGCCAACTTGATCGGAGAAAAAGGAAAGGTACTTCAGAATTTCTTTGAAGCAATGAACGATATGTTTCTGGAAATGGTACTGCTGCTCGCAAAACTGATTCCGCTAATTACATTTTGTTCTGTTATGATTTTGATTCTGACCACCGGAACAGATGCACTGATATCTTTATTAGCGCTGATTGGAACACTGTTAGCAGGACTGGTTGTGATGGTTTTTACATACTCAATAATGATTGTACTCACAGCGAAAGTGAGCCCGTTCCCATTCCTGAAACGCTACATTCCGACCGCGCTGAATGTTTTTTCATTAAGTTCCTCCAGTGCATCCATGCCGCTGAATATGGATTTTTGTAAAAATATAGGAATTTCCCAACGTGTTTACTCTTTCACTATTCCATTTGGAGCCACCATCAATATGGATGGTGCAATGATAGCTCTAATGACGGGAGTTTTGTTCATGGCTAAAACATTCGGTGTAACGATCGACACAAGCCATATTATAATGTTAATTGTATCAGGCATGTTATTGTCCATGGCTTCGCCGGGAGTTCCGGGTGGTTCTCTGGTTGCCTGCACGGTTCTCCTGAAGCAAATGGGAGTGCCGATGGATTGCCTTCCTTTGGTCATGGTATATCTCACAGTGACAGATATGATCTGTACGGTATCCAACACCACCGGAGACGTTGCTGCCAGCGTGATCGTTGCAAGCACTGAAAAATTGCTTGACAAGAATAAATACTATCAGAAGAATTAAAACAGAACATCAAAAAATAAGAGCTATTTGATTTTTTTACGAATCAAATAGCTCTTTTAATGATATTCTAGAAGTTTCACTGTATAACCCCTCTTTCTATTGATTTTGTCCAATTCAAATTATCTATTTCATTGGACCTACCTCCTGTTTTTTGAAGTTGTCTCTTCTTTTCTTTTGTTAAATTTATAATATCACTCTTTTATGATTATGTCAATATATTTTCCAAATATTTTTTAAATATAATTTAATTATCTGATTTTTTGCAATAAAAAGAGTCGCTTCGTAGATTATCAAAGATTACGCTGACAGCTATGCTCTGAAGCGTGATACTCTATGGCTTGTATATACCATCGGTTTGCAGGACGAAATCCGCATCAGTGCGGAAGAAACCGCAAAAGAATGTGGATTTCTCCAGATAAACTGGATTTAGGCCGGCGGAGTGATTACCACGCATGGCGGCCCTGCTGCCCTTGTGTTTTTTAATCCCCATTATCATCTGTCCAACCGATTTTCCTTGTTACTTTCTATGCAGAAGCCGCATTTTGAATGCTCTGATCTGGGCCGCGTATTTACTCGTCATAATCGCTCCAACGATCATCATGCCAAATGTAATTCCCAGGCACAATCCTCCCAGGAAATTATCCGCCCGATCACTGAATACCAGAATCATATAAATGACAGCTGCGATAAATCCTCCGATAAACAACCAATGCATCCGCCATTTCAATGAGAAGATCCAAATCCGGCAGATTACTTCCGGTCTCCCATCTTGAGATTGTTCTTCTTGATACCTGAAATTGTTCTGCCTGTTGTTCCTGTGTAAGCCCCTTCTCCTTCCGGAGCTCTTTGATAAAGCTTCCGATTTTTACTTGATCCATGAATTTGTGACCTCCTTTCTGAGAACAGAATACCTCCTGCTATGACAAATTTACAGGACACAAAGCGAGCAATGTCCGCAAATCCGCCTATGGGACATGATATGTCCAGATCACCATCCCCACAATATTTGAACATTTATTTTATAGTAAATCTTACTGTACCTTTAGCCTTCTTTCCGGAACACGTTATTTGATAACAGCCATCCTCCTGTATATTCACGGAAAAATCATCCCATTCTCCAAACGTATTTCCATAAAAAATAGGTTCCTCATTTTCCTTTTTTATACTGATATAGAGTTCCCCGCCTTCGGCCTCATGAGAAACCGCAACGCTGTCTCCTTTCTTCAAATTATATTCTTTTACGATACTTTTATTTAATCTGTCGGCTTCTACTATGAACCCATTTTCATACTCATGAAGCGTATAATCTGATGAGAATGAGAAACATACTGCTCCCACCATTATGAATGCACATATTACAAGACTCGCCATAATTCCACAATACTTTACTTTTCGTCTATTATCCTCCGGATGTACACTTTTTTCATACTGATAAAACTGAACAGAAAAAGAACCAAGTAATACGATATACATAATCCCTAAAATCAAAAAAGTAATTGAAAGTATATCCTGTACGATACTTCCGCCACCATATCCTACGGTGTTCATAATAAACTGTGGAAGGATTATGCATAAAAAAATGATAACAAGCGGCATTACCTTGCCTTTATAAACACGCTTCATCATATCAAGTCTGGAATCATCATCACAAAATATTTCTTCATTCATATTGCCTTCATCGGATGTTTTTCGAAAATAACTGTACCCTACAAAATCAAACAGATATTCCCAGCCGCAATCAGAAAACATCTGAACATATTCCGCTTTATTCGAAACTCCCTCCTGGTTGTAATCCAGCCTATAGGTTACATTTTCCGGCTCACATTGTTCAAAATGATAAAATCCAGGGAATGTCACTTTCGTAAATTTCCAGCCTTGTCTATGCATAGAGCTGAGGAATTCTTCTTCTTTCCTATACTCCGGAATTGAATAAATTTTAAATACTGTCTTAGCTTTTCCCATTATCTCATCTCCTTCATATTCCGATACAATCTCTCAATCCTCTTCATTTCAATTTCCAGTACTTCTTGTCCCAAATCCGTAATTACATATATTTTTCGTTTTTCTTCTTCCCTTAGGAAACAGATTAATCCATCTTTTTCCATCTTGGATAGGCTGCCATACATTGTCCCCGGCGCAAGAACGATATCTCCATTCGTAAGATCCTTTACCTTTTGAACAATTCCGTATCCATGATTTGGTTCTTTTAAGCATAACAGAATGTAGAACCCTGTTTCCGTCATTGGAACATATACTTTTTTAATATGTGCATCCATCTGTCTGTACCTCCTTCCGCTCTTAATACATCGCAGTAATATATATCGCACTTCGTTATATTTTATATATCACACTGCGATACATATGTCAAGATAAATATACGAATACTGAAACCACATTACAGACTTTTACTTTCAATGCTAATGCGATGCAGCAGACCACTGTTGATGTATTTGAAAAATCGTTATGGGCGTAAAATAAAAAAGCAGGTAAACTTCTGTTTCCATTATAATACACTGGAAAGTTGAAGTTTATCTGTTTTGCAATGCGCCCATCACTCTGTCTTTCAGAGTATAATTCGGTTTCATCAATGAAATTCCTGAAGAACACTTTTTTCTCCAGGTGTCCACAGTGGTGTCAGGCACCAATGTATGCCCAATCTTACAAAATGCATTTGCTATAGTTCTTGTCAAGCACCAAATGCAAATTTGCTTTGAAACCATTTCACCATTTTCATATCTATAAATACATGATATAATGGTCTTCACACTCTAAGAAAAGAAGGCATACTATGCAGATAGATTACGAAAAACTTGCGTCCATTGCTACCGATCCGACATCGCGTTCCACAATGGCAAAAGACACCAGTGAAGTATTAGCTTCATATATGCAAATACTATCCAATTTAATATTTGCCGCAGAACGATTGTCTGAAAGTGAAATGGCAATGATCATCAGCAGTCTGAATCGATGGGTAACCAAGAAAGATATTTCCGTAAAACGTCCTTATGCTGTAGGTACGATTGTTCAAATGGAATGGGGTAATAATTTTTCTCCAGAACTTTCCTACAAACATCCTGCTGTTATCATTGAAGAATGGACAACTACTGTTTTGGTAATCCCAACCACAAGTACACCTGCAAAAGTGGCTACCGCTTATCATCCAACCGATAATCCGTCTGGTAAATGGTACTATCGTAAAGTTGGCGTTGCAGAAGGCTTTGCACATGACTGTGCTTTGATTCTCAATAATGCAAAGATTATGTCTAAGGCTCGCATTATTTCTGTATCAAGAACAATTGCTGGAGATTTAAACGATGACAGTAATGTTTTTCGTGAAGTACGTAAAACTATGATTAAAAATTTCTTTTCAAAAGAATGGATTGAGCATCAGAAACTGGTACAAGCCTTTGAACAGGAAAAGGAACAAAACAAATCATTGCAAGAGGCTTATGACAAGCTCCTTGAAGAGAATAGATTACTAAAATCCACAGATAATAAAGTAACTGCCGAAAAAAATGAAAAGTCAGAGGAAATCAATTGACTTTTTGGCGCATATACTTTATTATAAAAGTGAAAGAAAGCGATATACGCCGTAAGGGCACGCTTTTAATTATCAATTGTACGCCGTAAGGGCAATTTTTAAGAAGTATTTTCGCCGTAAGGGCAGTGAAGGCACTCACTTTTGTGGGTGCCTTTTACATTTAATCCTTTTTATATTATCCCCAAGAATAAATCATCCCCAACTTTCTCAATATGTGTAAGCGATGAATACCCCACCGTTTAGACAGTTCCCTTTTTTCATGAGATAATTCTCTCATGGAGTGGAGCTTCTATACATCTTCTATGTTACTTTACTATTCGGACCATTTTACTTCACATCATGATGACCACAGTGGTGTCAGGCACCCATGTTGGCACCAATGTTAGGAGATGCACTCTCTTCATCCGAACATTAGATTAGGCTACTTTTCTTTCACGAAAAAAAGAGATATTATAATGGTCTCATAAATTAAGACACTTTTTCGGACAGATTTTAATGAATCTGATATACTAAAATCGGTAAGAAAGAGAGGATTCATTTACATGTCCAGACAAAGAAGAATTTTTAGCGCCAAATTTAAATCAGACCTTGTAATTGAGCTGCTTAAGGGAGAAAAAGATCTCAACACCCTAGCAACTGAAAATAATATCCAACCAAATCTGCTCCGTAATTGGAAGAAAGAGTTCCTGAACAATGCTTCTGTTGTGTTCGACGACAAGCGTGAGGAAAATCTTAAAGAAAAACTTGCCGAAGAGCGCAAAGAAAAAGCGGAGTATGCCAAAAAGGTTGGTCAGTTAACCATGCAGGTTGACTGGCTCAAAAAAAAAACTGAAGAAATTTGTGGACCTGACTACGAGAGTAAATTTAGTCCAAAACCTTTTGACGACTAAGGAAATCCCAGTTTCCGTTGGTGCCAGGTTGCTTGACATCAATCGCACGAGCATCTACTACAAAGGTACGCCTGTATCAGAAGAAGAACTGGCCTGCAAAGAGATCATTGATCATCTTCATACGGATAATCCTACTTGGGGTGCACGACAAATGTCTGCACAGCTGAAAGCCCGTGGATATCACGTTGGCCGCCGCAAAGCCAGACGATACATGAATGAAATGGATATTTATCCGATTTATCCAAAGATGAATCTCTCTAAGCGGATGCAACAGGCGAAAGTATGTCCTTATCTTCTTCGTAATGCAGTCATAGACAAGCCAAATCAGGCATGGTCTATTGATATTACATATATTCCGATCAAGCGCGGAAGTGCCAATTATTTATTCTCATTCAAAGGAGGAGCTTCGATTATGACTATTGAAACTATCTGTAACATGTTGTTGGATGCACTGACTGAGGCGGGCTTCAATGAGAGCACGCTCTTTAACTACAAAGGTATCATCCGTAGATTCAAAACATTTTGCAATGAAAAGGGGGTGACGGATTATACACCTGAAATCGGACAGGCTTATCAGTTCATTATAAAAATCTTAGATTTTTGTCTTGACAACTGAGCCACTATAATACAACTTGTCTGTTCATCTGCGTATTTTTTGACACTATCAGCGACTAGCTCGTCATACACCGATTCATGTATTGCCAATCCAGCAAACTCACTTAACAACGGAATAAGCCAGTATTCCTTAAAGTCTGTAAATGAATACGCTCTTAC
The DNA here is from genome assembly GCF_052066395.1 of Bariatricus sp. HCP28S3_A4. Classification (NCBI taxonomy): domain Bacteria; kingdom Bacillati; phylum Bacillota; class Clostridia; order Lachnospirales; family Lachnospiraceae; genus Bariatricus; species Bariatricus sp. HCP28S3_A4. The sequence goes on from NZ_JBQHSE010000021.1 coordinate 36,044, forward strand.
CTTTGCCACCTCACTCCTATCAGGGGGAATAAAGAAATTGGCATCCAGAAATACCTTCTGCCCAGGATTTTGTATTATGCTCTGAAAAGCTGGATTGACCTCTTTTGTATCTACCTTCATTAGTCATCCCCGCTTTCGAAAAAATCCTTCAGTTCATCATCAATCTCTGCGTCCATACATAATCCGTAATCTTCTGGTTCTTTTTCAAACATTGCTAATGTACGAACAAATTCATCCTCATCAATTAATCCATCTTCATAATTGCTGATAATTGTTTCTATTACTCTATTGGACACCCCCACAGTTTTCGTTTTCTTATTCAATAATTCTGATATCTCAGAATCAATATTTTTCAAAAGTTTTCTATATATCCCGTCTTCGTTTCTGCAATCAATAGCATACAATTTATCGTATTGATTTACATTTATATATCCCTCTTCAAACAATCTATTTATTATTGCCTGAAAAGGAAGCCACCAATCACATTGTATTCTTGCAATAAAACGCAACGCTCTATTATCAGAAACATCCCTCATATTTGAACTACCAAATGCATTCATCACAGCATCTTTCAGAGCCTCAGCCGGAAGTAATAACTCAGCTGCAAATCTGTCAGCCTGTTTTTCCGTAACTTTATCCTCATAGTCAATTTCAGGAGTATATGCTTTTCCAGACTTCGTAGTATAATGATATATTTCATGGGCTATAGCAAATATTTGTTCATCATAAAAGCTTGAAGTATTCAAGCCAATAAATGTAATAGTGTCATTATCTGTCTTAAACCATGTAATATTTCCGTATGTGTGGGTTCCATTCGTATCTGGAAAAGGATATTCACATAACAAAATATCCTTTTTATCCAGAAGGAGACGAATATCATTCCCAATAGGAACATTTGGATGAACTCCAAAAAATTGCCTTGTTTCAGCAACTAATTTTTTTATTTCGTAATCATCATATTGTCAATCATAAAAGGCAAACGGTGAGTATCAACTTCCCCTGTTCTACCAATGGCGTAATCGATACCAGCAGAAATCAGGCCAAGACCAATCAAAACAGCACCGACTATAATGAAAAACTTTGTCTTGTTCTTGATACCATAAATCAGCATTGCTACACCAATCAGAATAAGTATAATATTCATAATCATATCATTTCCTCCAATGTAATCTTATTGATTTAGTACAGTCGTTTTTAATGTATCCCCTGATACACCATCAATCAGAATTTCAAAAGCAGGATAATCTGCCTCACCAGGAACAGGGTATTCAACATTTACTTTGTAAACCATTGTGGAAAACTCCTTATCCTCCACAAGCTCCACAGCAGCCACAGGCTCAATAGCATCATAATCAGCATCAGGAAAATCATCTGTGTGGAAAGCGATATACGCTTTTGCTTTTAAAGAAGCCTGATAAACGGCATCCCCTTCCGTAAGAAGCGGTTTTCCGTTCAGTAGGTTCTTTGTATCACTTAGGAAGAAAAGTACAAAAACTGCACATATAACAAGAACTGAGATAACTGCTGTCTGTATTATTTTGCGCGTTAATACCTTTCTCATTTTTTCAAAAGGTTTTGTACCGCTTAACTGTTCACTGGTACTTATTGGAATTTGAAGAGAACCTTTCATATTTTCCATTACTTTTCTACATTCTTCACAGGTTGAAATATGTTCATTTACCAAATCCACCGATGATTTACTTGCAACATCATCTACACACAATGGAATCAAATCTCTAATAATTTCACACTCATTCATGTTCTATATCCTCCATTCGTTTCTTAATCAGATTTTTGGCGCGAAAAAATGTAACTCTTGCCCAGCTGTCACTTTTCCCGAATAAGCTGCCAATCTTCTGAAAATCCAGTTCACCAAACACACGCAGGTAAAAGACTTCTTTATATGGCTCATCCATTGAGTGAAGAAATTTGTGTATAATAAATGCAGTCTCTTTATCTTCTAATTCGTCTGTAAAGCAGACCAAATCCCGATTTGCACTTGTTTCATCCATCTTAGAAAAATGGATATTCTTTTCTTTCCGATATTTTGAAAAATATGTATTCTTCGCTATTGTAAATAACCAGGCTCTAATATCTTTATTACCATCAAAGGACTTAATAGAAGCTATAGCCTTAGTAAATGTTTCTTGAGTAATATCTTCCGCTTCGTCAGGCTTTTTAACCAGACTTAACAAATAGCGATAGACATCTCGATATAACTCGTCGTACATTGATTCAAAGTCCATTGCTATCCTCCTTTCACTAGATTAACGCATGAAGTAACTGAACGTTACAAAATTATTGAAAAATTACTCCTCTAGCTTATTACCCTAAAACAAACAGAATACCGTCACAAGTGTAATGACGGTATTCTAATTATTCTGAATAAGCCTCGTATATGCTATCATAGCATGGCAAAATGCTTTAATGCATTCATGATCGCATTACGTTTTTCCTCCGAGCACTGCGGCTGTCTTGAATTATCTGATTTTGCTTTATTATAATTTTCTCTTTCAATAATCCCGCATTCGCGCTTCACCTGAGCAATATACAGATTGCTTACCTGTAATCCGGTCTGTTCCAGCACGTATGCTTTAATTTCTTCATATGTGGCCTTAGCCTCCGCAGAAGTCACATCCAGCTCGTCCATATCTACCTTCACATCAATGGTATTCTTTGCTTCAGAAAGTTTGGACAATAAGCAAACCGTCTCCACATGTGTCGGTATCGGCTGGAGAACACATTTCCCCAGCCTCGCCAATCTTTGATGAACACATTTTTTCCGATTCATCTTTATCCAAATACTCTTTTCTATCCTGCTCCATCATGACACCTTTTTTCCTTTCTGTTTACTTCGATATTCTGCTTTTGCATCGTTTACTTTCAAATCCTGATTACATTTCAAAACAAAAGTCAGTTTATATGGGGAAGGATTCCCGTTTTCATCGTATCCACCGACAATTACCTTTTCCACAATGCTTTCAAACACAATACGATCAAATTCATCCAGAATGTCTTCATTTTCCAGTGTCTTACGGAGCTGATCCATACGCTTGCTTATATTTTTCTGCTGCCCGATATTTTCTTCCAGATAAACCTTTTCTTCTGTCATCTGATGAAGTTTTCTCTGAAAACTCAGCTTCTTTTCATCATAATCTTCCTGCTCTATTTTACCATCAATCAGCAGATCTGTTAACCTGCTTTTTTTCGTTTCGATACTACTAATATCCTTTTCCAGCTGTTTCACTCTTTTTAATTCAGTATCGTCTTTCAATACATCTTCAATGGTGTTCAACACTGAATCAAGGACATCATCAAAGTTGTCTGCCAGAAGCTGGAACGCATCCACAAATGCATTTTCAATAATCACTTCATCTATGGCTTTGCAATTCGGACAACTGCTGATTCCATTCTTGATTGCATTCATACACTGCCATACTGGTTTTTTCGTTGTTGTTGTCTGGTGCCTTGTCCTCCGGGAAAGTTTATGACCACAGTATCCACACTCAAGCATGCTGCTGAATGTAAACTGTCTTGTATAACGTTCCCTGTTCCCGGTGTTCTCCATGAGCCTTGGTTTTACACGTTTCAATCGGATTTCGTCTGCTTTATCCCAGGCCTCTCTTGAAACAATCGGTTCATGATGATCCCGGATGTAATACCTGTCTTCTTCTCCCATATTAGCAAGCCGCCTTTTGGATATTGGGTCAACTGTGAATGTTTTTCCAAGCAGGATATCTCCTTTATATTTCTCATTTTTGATAATCCCCATAACACCATGATCATGCCATTCTACTTTTCCCAGTTTGTTTTTTACACCCATTTCAGTCAATCTCTTTGCAATGGTAGAGCTTCCATAGCCTTGCAGGTACATATTATAAATAAACCTCACTGTTTCAGCCTCCTGCTCATTTACGGTGATACTTTTCGTATCCGGATGATAATCATATCCCAGACAGCCATTGAATCCTACCAGCTCGCCACGCTTCATTTTCATTTTTAAACCCATCTTTACATTTTCAGAAAGAGATTCCACCTCTCCCTGCGAAAGAGAACTTAAGATTGTCAGAAGCATTTCTCCATTCATATCCAGTGTGTTGATATTTTCTTTTTCAAACACAATCGCAATATTCCGGTCACGGAGCATGCGTACATATTTGATAATATCCTGTGTATTTCTGGAAAATCGGGAAATAGATTTTGTAAGAATCATATCAATCTCCCCATTCTGACATTTTCGTATCATCTCCTGGAACCCTTCTCTTTTATCGACCTTTGTTCCGGTAATGGCTTCATCTGCAAAGATTCCTGCAGATACCCATTCCTTATTCTGCTTTATTTTCTGCTCATAATATGCTTTCTGGGATTCAAAGCTGCCAAGCTGTTCATCTCCATCCGTCGATACCCTGCAGTATGCTGCAACGCGGATACGTTCAATCTGTATGCCCGCAGTACGTCTGCCATTACTGTTCGGTGCTGCCTTTGTTGCCTCTAAAACCTGATCCTGTTTCATGCTCATAATTTTCCTCCATTTCTTTTACCTGCCACACTTTTCTTTCCTTATGTGTAACTGGTTTCTTTATTTGTGCTGTCATTTTATCTGAAATCTTAAATATGAACGAATGTTGTATTACCTTATCTTCCATTGTTTTTTCCTCAACTTTCTTTATTCTATGCAATTGCTTTCATCGGATCATCACTACGTTCCCCGACAATCAGATAACTATCCATCAGTTTCCGTCTGATTTTTTCAAATTCTTGTTCTGACAGAAGTTCTGAATGAAATAACTTTGTAATCACAGCTATTTTCTTTGCGTATTCCAACTCTTTCCTCATTGCTTCACTCCCCCTTTCCCTGTTATTTTTCGGCATCACTCCTTTCAGTCAAAATTTTGCACTTGGTTTGGCTTCCATTCGTATCATCTGCTGTCAGTGTTACAACTGACCTCTATCAGAATATTTCTGATTACTGGCAGCTTCTTCACAAACTTACCAGTCGTTTCCGGAGCATCTTCGACGCTCGCCTGAGAATAAAGCCTTACAGGGTCATGGCATCTGTGTTGGCAGATTATACAGCTCATGAAGTTTTCAATGTACATCAATTCGCTTTTTTGCGAATCCAACTTTACCGCCATTATAATTCGCTTTTCTGCGAATGTCAAGAAAATAATTCGCTTTTTGGCGAATGTTTCTGTTTACAAAAAAGTATTTTGGAAGTAAAATAGTATTATCAATAGGAAAGCAGGTATCTGATATGACGATTGGAGATAAAATAAAAAAAATCCGAACATTCCGGAAAATGACACAAGCAGAGCTTGGCGCAGCCCTCGGTTGGGGTGAAAAAGGAGCAAATCGTCTTGCCCAGTATGAGACAAACTACCGGGTTCCCAAAAAAGAACTGGTAACCGAAATGGCAAAAATACTGAACGTAAATCCTTGGACACTGTATGATGCAACGACAATGGATGCTACCGAATTCATGGAACTCTTGTTCTGGATCGATGAATTCAACCCATCCGCTATAAACTTGTTCCAGATGGAAACTTATCCCGGAGAAAAATGCAATTCCAGCGAAGATACCTCTGTCCGCTATCACGATAACGATAGCTGGCCTGCACATCCGCCTGTGGGATTATGGATTAATTATGGACTTGTCAATGATTTTATGAAAGAATGGGTTCTCAGAAAAGAAGAACTGAAATCTGGCGAGATTACCAGAAATGAATACTTTGAATGGAAAATCAACTGGCCTCAGACCTGTGATGGATGTGGGAAACATGAACCTAAAAAACAATGGAGAAACAATGGAAAATAACCACACGGACAGGGATTCATCGCAACCACCATTTTGATACAATCCAACGGTTGCACCCCCTTTTGCACCCCCTAAACACAGGAGATGCATCGCCCTCTATCCGGGCATTGGATTAGACTACTTTTCATTCTATGGAGGGTTGCAGAGTAGTCTTTTCTTTCACGAAAAAAGAGATATTACAACGCTGGGGAAGTGATATCTTTTTCTTCTTATTATAATTCACTTGTCAAGCATCAAATCGTCAAACTGAAATTTACCGGTACTCCTTAATCATCATTATAATAACGAAAGTTAAGAGTATTGGGGAAACCAGAATCGTTTTTATACCCCAGATATTAGATAGAACTCCTCCGCTTCCGGCTCCGATTGCAAAAATGATAATTATACCCCAAAAATGAAATGCTTTATATAAAGATTCCTTATCCTTATTCCGGAGGTAATGTGATAAGCTTTCTGTTCCGCTTCTTAAATTTCCTATACACATAGTGCTCGCATATCCGTATCCATGCACTTTTCTAAAAGTCTGCACCTGCATAGCACATGAAAAGGAAACTAACATATTAGCAAACATATTTAATTTGAGTGGCATAAATCCGACAAGGCCAAGCATTAGTATTTCTATAAACAGAATGATTTGTCTCCAGTGTATGCCCTTACTGTTCTTGAACTTGTTTTCAATTTGCTCGGCAATAAAAATTCCTGCAGCAAATGAAAGCAAAGGAAACATATAATGAAACCCCATAACCGCATTGCCTTGCATAAAATTCTGACTCATCAGAACAACATTACCTGTCTGAGCATTTGCAAAAACATGGTCTCTCATATTGTAAGTATATGCATCCTGAAATCCACCTGAAAACGCCAGGACAGCACTTAATCTAAAGCTCTCTGATGTTTGCAATGTAAAGAACACCTCCACAAATTCAAATTCACCGCGTAGTTGATTGATTTATATCAACTGTTCACGGTCTTGTTTATTATATAAAAAACGTCTAACTTCCATGATTTTTTTAGAACCAATACCATCTATTACAACATAATAAATAACAAAATTCTTAACATAAATACGATAGTATTTGTATTGCCTTTCTTTTACAGAGCGAAATGGTTCAAATGATTCCGCAATAGGTAATCTTTCCATTATCGCTTTTTCAACTGCATCTAATAAATCATTTGCCGCTTTTTCATTATGCAAAGTTTCTGATATATATAACTTTTTGTTCTAAATCCTCGTAAAATAAAGGTAAATACCTTAATTCATACTGTGTATCAGCCATTTACCCTCCTTCGAAGATTTGAAAAAACTTCTTCATGTGTATATCTTTTTTCATTCTCTGATGCGTATCTGTCCGCCTCGTCCAATGTAGCCTCAACACCATCTGTAAGTTTCGAGTACGCCTCTAAGCTTAATACAACCATTGCACCATATCCATTCTTTGTTAAAAATACCGGTTCTCCTCCTCCAACCGCTTTTTCAATATCAGGAAATTTATTTCTCAAGTCCGAAACTGGTCTTATCTGTATCATAGCAACCTCCTTATCCAAATTCTATCATAATTTTATCTTGCCAAATTAATTATAACCCTTATTTCTCTTTTTATCAATCACTAAGAAATATATTTTCTATGGGACATTTTCACATTATTCTGATTTACCATAGCATATCTAAGCGTTGTATCTATCTGTTCATGTCCAAGTATCTTCTGTACTTGTTCTATCGGCATTCCCTTTTCAATTGCTCTAGTTGCCATAGTTCTCCTGAATTTATGTGGATGCACCTTTTCTACACCTAACTTCTTACCCATTTCTCGCAAGCGTAATTCTACACCACTTTCAGTAAGTCTATTGTGTGGTTTATTCAGAGAAACAAATAATGCACTATTATTATCTGTCCTTGATTCGATATAGTTTATCAAATGAATCTTTGTCTTTGCATCAAAATAAGCTTTACGTTCTTTATCTCCTTTTCCATAAACAACACATTCACGTTCTGAGAAATCTATATCATCAATGTTCAATCTTACCAATTCACCTACCCGAATTCCTGTCGAAAGCAAGAAATCAATCATTGCCCTATCACGTAAATTATTACAATTATCCCTAAGAATCTCAACTTTCTCATCTGAAATAGTATCTTTTACAATAATCGCTGTCTTCACCTTATGAATTCTTTTCATCGGACTTTTTATTATATAATCTTCTTCCTCCAACCAAGAAAAGAATGTGGAAAGGCTTCTACGAATATTATCAATAGTCACCTTTCCACAATTATCTATTGCTTGATACTCTACAAGATATTTTCGTAACATTTCGGTAGATATCTTTATCACCGGTATGTTAATTGACTCCAGCATCTTCTCAATATTACACCTATAATAGCGTATCGTTTTGTCAGAACATCCTTCTAAATGCTTGGCAGTTAAAAACATATCAAGGAATTCCTCATTACCGGTTTGTAAATAGTCAACTGTATTATTCTCTGACAAACGATTTATTAAAACTTCTTGCAATTTCTGCATCTGTGATGCATTTAGTACCTCTGCCATATCATTGATAATGTTATAGATTTCTTTACCCATAAAAACACACCCCTTTTTGAAGGAGTATAGTGCAGAAAAATCAGCACATCAACAGAGTGCAAGACTGGAATTTGGTGTGTGCTTTATAAATTTTTTCCAATCCACTCAAGTTCGTTCATGGAATCCTTATTTTTTTCAAGTTCATCTCTGGCTGTTGCATAATATGATTTTTTGAAAAGCATATCCCATGAAAGATATTTTGCCATACAGTCAAACTGCTTATCAATCAGCTCATACTGGATGCTGCCTACGGGAGAACCACCTACAACAATTGTGCCAACTTTTTTGTTTTTTAACTGCAATCCACGGCAGTAGCACTTATCAATGATAAGTTTCAATTGTGCTGACATTCCCCACCAATAAACTGGTGTAGCAAAAAGAATCATATCTGCGGCAGCAATTTTATCAATGGTAGAATTTGTATCATCCTTATCGACGCATCCCTTAAAGCATTGACAGACACCACATCCCTTGCATGGTGCAATGTTGAGTTTGTCGGGTTCAATGATTTCAATTTTATTCTTTTCTGACGCTCCTTTTATAAATGCATTGATTGCTGCCAGCGTATTTCCTTTTCTGGCACTTCCATTAATGATTACAATTTTCATGCGTGTATCCTCCAACTTCCGATTTTAATGCCTCTATTATACCATAATGATACTATTATAAAAAAGGAAAAAGAGCTCCTTCGAGCTCTTTTAATTCAGTTCTGTAAACTTGAATTTATTTGGAAGATTTTATTATCCATTCATCAAGAAATTTCATTTGTTCATCCGTATGAAACCAATGCTCTCCATTTTTCATAATAGAAAGTGTTGAATTAGTCCTCTGTACAAATTCAAATATCGTTCCATAAGCGGTAAGATTATCTTTTTCACCATACAAAATGTGCGTTGGGATTTCCCATATAATAGGATTTTCTCTTGCATAGCAAAGATAATCCCATGAAAGAGTCTCTCCAAAGGTTGTCTGAATTTCTTTTTTCTCTTTGAGTTCATCCTCTGTAACATTTGCCCAAATCATCATATCAGCAATAAGCCTTTCCATATCTACAACGGGCGAAATAAAATATGCTTTCTCTATTTGCTGATTTGATAAGGCATTGATAGCAAAATACGCTCCAATGCTATTGGCAATTACTTCAACAGTCTTGTAGTTTCTATAAATTGAATTAAAAAGTAATGGAAATTCTTCTTTTGCTTCCCATGGGAACTGTGCAGTATAGTCGAGACCAATCACATCACAATTACTAAAGAGCGGTTTGTAATGAATAGCTTCTTCAGCATTACCACCTTTTCCATGTATATAAATAACTGCTTTATCCACAATAGTTATCCTCCACAAATTCAAATTGTTACACTTAAAAAAGCGGAATTTCACCATCATAGTTTTCTGCTTTTTCCAATAGCGGTCCTTTAGCTCCCATCGTAAACGCGATGTCGCTACTGCGGATAGAGAGCAGCTCCATTCCGGGTCTCACCTTCAAAAAATCCATCATTTTCTTCGTAAGAAGAATTTGCCCCTCCTGTGAAATCTCTACCCAGCAGTAGGAACGCCCCTTGTATTTGATAAATTCGCCAGAACCTGCTGAGTAGTCAAGCAACGGTGGAGTATCGTCCAAAATGTGACCAAGTTTTGACGGATGCAAAAGGCCTTTCCGGGTGACGCAGAAGCCACCGGTAATCTTACTTCCGGTAAAAAGATATACTTTTCCTTCATCTGCAATGTGATATTCTTCCATTGCCTGCGGTGGAATCCGCAATGTTCCATCCGTCCGAATGAGTGATTTCCCGAAAATAAATTTTCCTCCCTTATTCATTTGTGGCATAAAAACACCTCCTGAAATCCCGATTTAATAGCGCAAAAGGAAATATATGACATACACCCAACTAAGTAATCCATGAAAAATCGCCCAGCCGACAGACTTCCACGTTGTATAACTAATAACCATAGCTAATGCTCTTCCAAAAGTTATTCCTGATTTTACCGTTTTCTTGACAGTCATTGATTTATTATCTTCCATGTTTGTTTCCTCCACAAATTCAAAGTTTCTGTTCCAATTCTTTTGTCGGTTCTCCAATTTTCTCCGCAATGATTTCAGCGGTAGCAAGAGACATCACAAAAATTAGATTATCGTATATATCTTTGTCAGATGTTCCCCACCAATCGGGAGCCTTGCTTAATATATCTTCTAACTTTTCCTACAAAATAACAAAAACCGGAATATCCAAGCCAAACCTTTTCTGTATCATATCATCATTTGTTCCTCCCTCCATATTTTTTCATTAATGCTTTATATCTGTTGGTGTCGCATTTATCACAATAATCATTCCGTCATATAATTCTGCTGGGACATCATTGATTCTATAGCTATTTGGTAAGATCTTATTCAAAAAGCTATAACCCTCTCCGAGTGATCCCATCAGCATACTCTGATTGATAATTTTCTTTATTTTTTCTGATTTTTGCAGTTTATCAAAATCAAGATACGTCATATCCATCCCAAGGGCATACGCTGTATTTGCCAAAGGATCAGCAGAATAAAATTTTCGCGTAATTCTTTTTCCATTTTTTCCAGGCAAATTGCATTCTGTTTTGTAAAAATCTGTGCCAATGACAAAATAATCATCACCATATTTTTCAAACAGTTCTTCACCCATGAATGTAGTATATGTACTCTTCTTTGCCACATGTCCGTTATGCCCCGAAATCATAAGCATAGATTCGTTTGCTTTCTGAACATGCTCATAAATCCAGTCGATGTTTTCAGCCATATAATGATCCCTTATTTTTGCATAATCTACATTTGACGCATTACTAAGCTCCTGATTTTGCAGATAACATCTCGCTGCCTGCGCATACATTTCCATCCCTGGTATATTCTTTAAAGTTTCCGCAGCATCTTCCATATCGGTATACTGCATCTTAAGTTCTGAAAATGCTTCATCTACACATTTTTGATCCAAGTCGGAGTTTTGCATATCAAACCCATAAAAGCTTAACATCTCTTCCGGTTTTGCCTGTTTATTATAATCTGCCATATAGCGAATCAATGCCCTCATTTCATCCGTCTGGTAAATATGAAAAGCAAGTGCTTCCACTGCATCATCTTCCGTATTTTTTCCCTCACCGTGTATATATTGATTTACCAATAAGCATCCACCATAATCTGCTTCTAAGGCAAAGGCCTTACAGTTATATTCCTCTACCATTTTTCTAAACATATCAAGCTTTAATTCCTGAAATTCTTTATTTCCGTGGGTCGCCTCTCCAAGAGCGAATATCTTTACATTTTCCGGTATCGCAATATCATCGATTTCCTCTGCAACTTTCAGAAATTCTTCATTATTTACCTGTGTTCCGGAGTTCATGCCCCCATAAGATATATATCTTATGAATGCCATGATTGCAGCTCCAAATAGAAACGCCACGATTATCTTTCCAATATATCGCTTTTTTGCATGATCTTTTTTCATCCATCAACCAACTCCTCTCATCTTTTCACGCTTATAATTTCGAAAAATTTGACACCTGATATCACACACGGCTCAATATGTGTATGTTCAGGATATGTGATATTTACATTTTCAAAACTTACAACTTCCACTCCACTCCGTCCTCGTCAGTCCAAGTATCCGTACCGTTATAGATAAAACGGCGTTCAATACGATCCATATAGGTGCCGTCCGCTAATTTATATACCGTTGTCGTGTCGCCGCGGAGATTCACAAGCTCTACCACATCCGCTCCCGGATAACCCGACTCAGCTTCATCATCTCCACCCTTTCCTGTTTCGCCCTCGCCCTGCGACCAGCAAAGCAAGAGCCCCTTATATTCTGTGTACAGGAAAGTCCCGTCATCCGTTTTCCCAGCCGTAAACTCCATTTTCATGGAGCTTTGGTCAAAGTCATTGGTCATGTCGGCGGAGAGAATATCGCCACTCAGCGAATATGTACCGGTTCCGCCGTCACGGCATCCGGATTATTATGCTCCTGCACCGGTGGCGCGATGGAAACGGAGGTGTCCGTCGTTTCCCTGGTAGGAGCCTCAGCGGGAAGGATTTCTTCTTCCACAGTGGAATTCGACGGCTCCGGTGTCTCCGCCGGTTCCGTACTCGCAGGCACTTTTTCCACATCAACGTGGATCCTGCCCTTTGCATTCTGCCCCGCAACGACGATTGCGTAGGGACCGTCCACAGGAGCCTCCACGGTAAATTCCGTCACGGTTCCGTCTCCCTGATAGAGCGATGTTCCGTCCGGTGACGTAATCTTCATCTCCAGCGCCCCTTTCACCGTCTCGAATAAAATCTTGAGCGTATCACCCTGCTTCAGCTCCAGGGTGTGGGTGTCCGTGCCGTTCATGATTTTGACATCCAAGTGGTAGGAATCCGCGTTCTTTGCGCTGCTGCCGTCAAAGGCGGAGCTGGATGCGCACCCGGCCAGAGATAGCAGGAGGGCACAGACGGTTATAACAATAACGAAAAATTTTTGCTGTTTCATAATGGTTTCCTTTCAGGATTCAGATTTGGTTTGATTGAACATGATCAAGTTGCTATTTCTTATCCATATTCATCCGAATCACATTAAAAAGGTTTGACAGCAATATGCACGCCAATGCGATTGCCAATGGTGTCGTGGTCTCATTTCCGTCAAAAATGCTGACGCACAGAAAGATTGCACCCGCTGCGATCAAACCTAAACTTGCTATGATGAAAAGTTTATTCAATATTTTTTTCATTTCATTTTCTCCTCTTTCAAAAAATCTTACTCATGACTGCTTAGCGCATGTCCCGGTTCATCAGATCAAAGTCAATGTACTGCCCGTTCAGCTTAAAGAAGGCCGGGAAGGTACACAGCTTGCGGAAGCCGAACTTCTCATAGAGCCGGATGGCGCGGAGATTGTCGCTTCGGACCTCCAGATTGATCTGCTCAAAGCCGTTTTCCACAGCAAACGCAAGAACGGCTTCCATGAGCGCGGAGGCGGCCCCGTAGCCCCAATAGGCTTTTCGCACGCTGATCCCGAACTCGCCCCGATGGCTCATGCGCCTCGGCTTGCGGTTCAAACTGGCATCTCCGATGATTTGACCGTCCGCCCAGGCAAGATACTGCACATTGTCCTTTGAAGCGACCTGCGCGGCCAGATACTGCGTTTCCGCCTCTACATCCAGCGGTACGCCCTCCGGGCCGAAGCTGAGATTGTCCGTCTCTCCGCCGACGCATTTCAAATAGTCCAGCAGGGCGGCGGCGTCCTCCGGCCGCGCCTGCGTAATCATAAACGGTGCATTTTTCTCCATATTCACTTATATACCTCCAGGTTTGATCCGATATTTCGTTTCTATATATCCGCTTCTCCGGTAAAAACGCTTTGCGCTTTCTCCTCGATTTGGGAAAGGGCAGCCAAAACCTTTTTTATATTCTCCTCTCTTGGGAGAATGGTATGAATGTTTACCTCCGGATGCTCCGCAGCGAACGCTTTCAGGAAGTCCAACAGGTTGTCCTTCGTTTTCATGTAATCCTCGATGATCACGCTGTCGCTGAATCCGAGCTGTTTCAGCAGGATCGCGGAAACCACGCCGGTTCTGTCTTTTCCCGCGCCGCAAAAGTACAGCACATTGCTTTCCGCCTTCACAATGGCACAAATGATCCGCTCCATCTGTCCATCTATCATCTTGACATAAGCATCGGCAACAGAATCCGGAGATTCTGGTACGGCTCCGCCCCCGGTAACAGGCAGATGATAGTAGGTAAACCCGCTTTCCGTCTCAAGTCTGCATGGCTTTTCTGCATATTCAGTCTTATCTCGCAGGTCAATGATTGTAGTAACGCCATTTTTTCGCAGCCAGCTGACTTCTTCATCCGAAAGGCACCCCGGATAATCGCTTCTGATATACCGCAAGGTTCCCGTGGGCAGCGCTCTCGTATTCCTCGTTGATTTCAGCAAAGAACCCATACGGCTGCCCTCCAATCCTCCTTTTGGCAAAAATTCATTGGTATCCTCCTCACAATTTTTTTACGCACATACCGACCAGCAGTCCGACGAGCATCCCCATAGACAGGGTGACGCCGATGTACTCCGGGAAAATGGTGCCAACGGCGGCCCCGAAGCACATCCCCAGGCTCATCCCCATGGCCTCATAGCCGTTTTTCTTTTCCTGCTTCCTTTTCTTTTCTGCCAGTCCGGCGAAGAACACAGCCAAGCGATCCCGGCCACCACCAGCGGCAGCGCCGCCATCATAAAGTCACGCATAAATTTTCACTCCCTTTTTCTTTTAAGACACCACTGCGCAAAGATCGCCTGACGGCTTTGTGAGGTGTTGCCTTTACTCTACAACAAAATCTGTCCAATCAATATGGTTATACACCATCCTTTATCGCCGCCCAAGATAGCGGAATGTATGCCGCTTGTATTCCCGGTACGCCGCGTTCCAACCACAGGCCGCAGATGATGCCCCGAAAGAAGATTTCCTCCGCCATACCGATTCCAAGCGTCAAAAACAAGTTTGCTAAAATCAATGCCGCACCACCGTTAAAGTTTATTCCCGCCGTAAAAGGGGAAAGGGCAATGAGCAAAAGCGGCGAAAAATAGAGCATTCTCTTCGCTGCCCCTTTTTCCGCACTGCGAAATCCCAGCTTTAAGATTCCTTTGTATCGGATGATGGAATTCGCCAATGTGATAATCACAAGCCCCCAGATTACAGCACCCCTGATCAGCGCGGAGGGAATGCCCTCTATTCCCGTGATCACCACGATTGCTCCTTGCGCGAAAAAGAACAACAGCAGCACAAGCATTGCCCCGGCGGTTTTCAGTACGATTCTGTCTTTCCGTTTCATTTTCATTTTGAGCCTCCTGTCCCATTCCCCGGCAATGTGCCAAAAGAAGTTCTGTCAATGCGATCTGTCTTCCACAAAATCGGAAACCGCTTCTTTGATTTCCTCTGCGTGTCCTGTCAGCAAATGCCCGCCACTTTCAAAGGAAATGAACGTGCAATTTGGGAATCTTGCTACCGCCCTCTCCGTTTCGATGTAGCTTGCCAGCTTATCGTCCTTTGCGTGGAAAATCAGCGTGGGGACCTGTAAATCCTCAATCGGATACTCCCCAAAGTCCCTCGCCATATCGGGGTTGGTAACGGAAGCGTCCAGTATCACGTCGACTTTTCTGTCGTTTATGGGTAGCATACTGTAAATGGTGGACTGCTCCATCCCCATGATCGGCTCAAACATAGGGCTTAACAGGAACATGACGTAATCGTTGCACAGGAACGGGGGCGGTCCGGCATATTCGGCATATTTCTCCGGCTTCTCCACAGGCGGCATGGCGGAGCAGTATAAAATCAGGCCCTTCGTGCGCTGGGGATAATCAAGGGCAAATCGGATCGCGACGCTGCCGCCTGCCGATGTGGCCAGAAGGTGCACCTTGTCAATGCCCAGCTTGTCCAGCAGCTCCACATAGGCCGCCGCCTGACTGGCGGGCGTTCCGTCGCCGGAAACGTCGCTTCCCAGGTATCCGAACCGTGAGGGAGCGATGATCCGATAGTCGGAGCAAAAGTCCTTACAGGTGTCATAAGCCTGGTCATAGCCGCCGAAAATGCCGTGGACGGATAAAATCACCTCGCCCTCACCCGAATCGACATAGGTTATTTCGCCGTAGCTTAATGCCGCCGTCTGGGCATTGTAAGCGGCAAGACGATTTTTACTTTCCCTCACCGCCGCACCGCATCGTATCCCCTGGACAATGAAATACATTGCCAGGGCAAGGAATACTCCCCCCGCTATGTAACTCCACATTCGCTTACACCTTCTCTTTTCAGTCACTGATTTCGTAAAATCAAACCTCCAGACACTTCGCCCGCTGAGCCAGCTGTTCGATCATCCGGTTTACGATTTCCGGCTGGTCATAGACGCAGCTCCAGCAGGTTTTCTCTCCGCCGTTCTCGCCGGGGAAGTTGCTCTGCGCCACAGCCGCCAGGGCGGCGCGAACGTCCTCGGCGGTCATTACACCCTTTGCCGCATTCCGCCGCTGGGTGAGCGTGTTAAAACGCACATAGGACTGACCGTTGCCGGAGGTGCCGTCGTCCCCGTGGAGATAGAAGTTGGTCACCACCGGAGTGTCGGTCACTACCATCTCGCCGTTTTGCCACTCCACCGCCACGCTCCGCCCGGCAGCGTCGGAGAGGGAGAAGTGCTGGGCGCGGCCCAGGGAAAAGTGCATATCATACTGCGAAAGCAATTCCAACGCTTCCTCTACATTCGCCGCCTTGTCCAGCAGCATCCGCAGACCGGAGACAATGGTAATGTCGGGCTTATCGGTATTCTGGTCGACACCCTCCTCGTGGCTCACCATGAGATCAGCCACGCACAGGCCCTTTTCGTTCATGCCGTCCAGGATAGCGTAGACGGAAGCCAGCGCCATGAACTTATCGCCCATGCTTCCATCGGGCTTCCAGTCCTCCCCAAAGCCCAGGAAGTCCAAATTGCAGGTGGCGATGGACTCATAGCCATTCTTGGGGATGGTATGTACCAGCATTTTGTCACATTCTTCCCAGTCGAAGTTGCGGCCAAAGAGGGCCGCACCGTCGGGACTTGTCACCGCGACGGTGGAGCAGCCGTAGTTTCCCCCGGCGGTGGAGGTGTCCGGCTTCCAGAAGCCGTGAGAGAGGAATGAGGCGATGCAGTCTCCCATCTCGGCGTCGCTTTTTGCCCCGCCCTGCCCCAGAAAGCCATCGAAGCCATAGTCTCCCTTATATTCCATACTCCACAGATGATCATCCAGCTTCTCGATGGTCATGGCCGCCGTGAGCTGGGTGCCGAACATGGTCCACGCTCCCGCAAGGGCTGCAATCAGCACAGCCGCAATAACAAGAAGCGCGATTATCGCCTTTCCAAGTCTTTCCGAGGAAGACGAGTCCGCTTCGTTCGATTTACAAAGCTCTTTTTCCGAAACGATCATTTTCATATACTCCTTCCTTATCCATCGGGGCGCATTTATCATTTTATTCTGTACCTGCTTATATCGTAAGTCATTGTCGTGTAAACGAGAATTTATCTTACCCTTGCCATATAGTAATCCAATTGGTTCATCAAACTCCAGAATTGTTCTGCTTCATCCACGGATAGTGTTCTATACTCCATTTTCATATCCTCGCAAATTTTGATTCTCCGGTGAGCCACTCGTCTCTTGAAATTGCAAACACACCGGCTTTTCATTGCCCTCATCCGAAAACGCATCGACATCCCAATTTTTCTATCCATAAGCCGCTTTCCGCCCTCATGCACTTTCACTCCTCAGAGCCGTATTTTTCAAACCGGCACTGCTCTATTACCTCGTCCCCGAGCAGCGTGATGGCCTTTTGGGGGCAGCGGCTGATACAGCGGTAACACATGGTACACCGGTCTTCCGCGGTGGCTTTCCCGTCTCGCAGGGAGAGATTTTTCGTGGGGCATAAAGAGACGCACAGCCCGCAGCCCACGCATTTTTCGCTGATTTTCAGCTTGTCTGTGTATCCCGCCGTCTTGCCGTAAAACCACAGCCGCTGTCCAAAAAGTCCCTTCAGGTGGGAAAAGAAGGACAGCCCGTCCTGGGGGTAGTTTCCTTGCTTGATCTGCCGTGCGGCAGCTTCTATCTTTTGGTCGGCCTGACGGACGATCTCCCGGTTTTCCTCTGGCGTTTTCTTCAGCAGTTTGCTGTCGCAGACGGAATCCGGCATTTTGATCTGCAAACCGCCGAGTATTGTCGCCCCGCGTTTTCTTAAAATTCGAGCCGTACATCCTGTTCCATCACCGCTGAAAAGCCCCATCGTATTGACGCAAAAGACCTTTTTCCCATTCCATAGAGAAGAATGATTTTTAATAAAATCACGCACTATGATAGGGGCATTGGAAAACTGCGTCGGGTAGCCCAGCACAATGATGTCATGCTTTGTCAATATTTGAATCATCTCTGTATGTTCTAACGGAAAACTCTGAGCAGACGCGTCCAACAGTTTGACTAACTTTTCGACACAATGTTTTGTATTTCCAGTTCCGCTAAAATAGATTCCAATCATGAACGCATCTCCTTCCTTAAATGGGAAATTGCTTTTTTACAGTGCGGTTACCCAAAAACATACTGCTGAAATTGCATAAAGTGGTGTCATAATATCTTTTCATTTTCATCTACACAATGCCTATATTTGCTTTTACACATTCCGTAATTTTCTGTCATTCATCTGTTCACTGGTGATGGTTTGTACGATCAACTTACTTCATCCCATAAATTTCAACAAAATGTGACAGATGCACACCTATCTGCGTCCACATTTCGTCCGTCCTGTCAGGCTCCCGGTCTGCAATCTCTATCATCACTGTTACCGGTGCTACGATTTCCAGAGCAAGCAGATTGGCATCAAACCTGCGAATCAAATTCTTTTCCATCATTTTTTCTAACATCAGAGCATACATTTCCTGATTTCCGGTCAGCTGGTGCTTTGATGTAAGTGCCGCAATCTTTTCATTTCTATACTGCTCCTTTGTACAAAATCTTCTGACCTTTTGTATCTGCGGATCCTTCATTGTGAATCCAACTCGTCTCAGACAATCTTCCTTGAATTCATCCAGTGACTCCGGAATCTTATCCAAATGAGAGCTATTTCCGAAATTCTCGTCATATTTATGTTCCATCATGGCAATCAGGGAATCGAGAATATCTTCCTTTCCCTTATAATGTGCGTATATGGATGGACCTTTTATTCCCACAGCTTCTGCAACTAAATCAATGGATGTCTGGTCATATCCCTTTTCAGAAAACAAATCAAGCGCTGCGAAAAGAATTCTGTCCTTTGTTTTTATCTTTTCCATTTCTTTTCTCCAATCTTCATATCCCTAATAATCGTTAGGAATATTATACCTAATATTCGTTAGGAAGTCAATATGTCATGAAAACGAATCACAGCAAGTTTTCATCCTTGTTGTTCAATATTAACGATACAAAAAAGTGTCTCCGACACTTCAACGCCCCACCCCTCATTCATGAGGGGTTACAAAGACATTTGTTCAGCAGGATATGCAGTTGTGTTGTTTTGTGAGCACGCATTCCAAAACGCAAAAATCCCCGGAATACCATCTGATCAGAAGATGATATTCCGGGGATGACCTGAATCACATTTTCTATTTACGGCACCTACTCGATGTTCAACTCAGCAAGTCCTCCGCCGCGAATCTGGGCGTAGGAATTATTGCCATACAGCTCTCTGCCTGCGATATAATCCGGGAAGGCAGCAGCATCGCCTCTGGCCCATTCCGGCTCCGGGTCTCCGGGATTTGCCACCGAGGAATGATCGGCATACAAGAAATCCGCCGCCAGCTTTACCTTCCGGGACCCCACGCTGTACAGAACGTAGGCATCGTTTTCAGCTTCTTCCCGAAAGCAGTTTTCCTCGTAGTCATATGCCAGCGTGATGCCATCTTCTGCCATGTCGCCGTTGATATCCGCACAGGTGGTTTCCCCGAGGCTGTTCTCGCTGCGCTTCAGTGCATCAATCCTTCGTGGCTCTCCCCGCAGGAGCAGGACATCTCCAACCTTCATCTGATTGACGGCATCCTTATCAAAGGTCTCGTAGCTCCAGAATTTCAAAACCATGTACTGACCGTCTGCGTCTGCCGAATAGTCTGCGTTGCCGTCCGCGGTTACATGATATACCCCATCGGGAATAGCCCCTTCCATAGCCCCCGCCAGAGGATCGGGCATGGGTGCGATGATCGCAAACTGCCAGATGCCCCTTTCGGTTCGTGTTTCTACATATTAAATAGTAATCTCAATCCCTCCCCGGAAGACTACCGTGCTGCTTTTCTCATCGATGCGGATGTGATCCACCAAACCGCCCCACAGTTCTTCCCGGAATTCTGTCTGCTCTCCCGTCAAATCTTCCAGCTTGTTGATGAAGTTCGTGAGAATTTCCCTCGTGTCATTCTTCTCCTGGATGAGTGCCTCCAGTTCCTGAAATCGGCTATGCTTTTCACCATAAATGGTGCGGAGCTTCTTTTCGTTCTCTGCCTGCTCCGTCTGATCCAGGGCTACACTTGCATTCTTGTCCCAAATTGGACTATCCACCTTTAGGCTCTTCTCATCTCCATTCAATCATTTTCTTCTCCTAATGGAACTTCCCGGATAATATATTCGGTATCTCCATAAAAGCCATATTCGTTACGCAATCTGTGACGTTCCACATATCCATGATGCTCTAATTCCTTAATTGCGGAACGAACAGAATCAATTCCATCTCTGCTCAATGTTGCCAGTCCCTGCATGTTATAATTCCAATCGTCTGGTAGGCTTAACATCAGCGACAATAAGCCTTTCGCTTTCAATGTCAGATTCTTATTCTTGAAATGGTGATTACTCATTACCGTATAATTCTTAGTTCTCTCCACACGAAAAATCTGTGCCAAGCTCCTCACCTCCTTATGAAAAAAGACACAAATCAATTTTCATGACCTGTGCCTTTTCCTTCTGTATATAGTAAAATAAAAGTACCTCAAATCGGAAAGTAAAATTCCCAAATATCGGATTGGGAATTTCCCACAACAAAGCAGGACATCTTGAACCACTTAACCAATACCGTTATCCTTTGGTAGAGACCAATCTATTCAAAGGAGGAAAGGAAGATGCTCAAAATGTCCCAAATCAATCATATCAGAGATTTGAGTAAATGTGGATACAATGTTTCTGAAATTCATAGAAAAACAGGGGCTGACCACAAAACAATTGAAAAATATCTTGCAAAGGAGGACTTTTCAGAAGAACCTCCTAAACGAAAAATTCGAAAATCTATCCTCGATCCGTACAAACCGCTTATTCATGATTGGATAGAAGAAGATAAAAATCATTGGAGCAAACAACATCATACCGCAAAACGGATCTATGACCGGCTTGTAGCAGAGGAGGAATATACCGGAAGCTATGACACGATCCGCAAATATGTCCATGGGATCCGGAAAGACAGACAGCAGAAAGCAACGCAGGAACTCGTATGGCTTCCAGGATTTGCACAAGTCGATTTTGGGGAAGCAGATTTTTATGAGGAAAATATCTGCAGACGAAGAAAATATCTTGTCCTTTCATTTCCATACAGTAATGATGGATATGCACAGGTATTTGGTGGCGAGACTGCGGAATGCGTATGCCAGGGTCTACAGGATATTTTCGAATACATAGGCGGTGTACCGGAAGAACTGGTCTTTGACAATGCAACCGATGTAGGCCGTAAGATCCATGATAAAGTTGTGGAAACGGAATTATTTTCCCGGTTTCGTGCCCACTATGGTTTTCGGATTCGTTTTTGTAATCCAAAATCAGGATGGGAAAAAGGGAACGTGGAAAACAAAGTAGGTACGATACGAAGAAATATTTTTGTCCCGATTCCCCATTACCACGATATGGTCAGCTATAATAAACAGCTTCTGGATGAACATTTGAAGAAAGCTGCTGAAATGCACTACAAAAATGGAGAGGTCATTGCGGAACTATTTGAAGAGGACAAACGTCATTTCTCTTCCCTGCCATCAAAACGCTTCAATGTATGCAGATATGATGAATTTAAGTGTGACGGGTATGGAAAAATCTGTATGGAAGGTAAACATTTCTATTCTACAAAACCGGAAAATCATGGTGAGAAAGTATGGGTAGGTATCAGGGCACATTTCATTGAAATACTCAATCCAGATGGCACGATACTTATACGCCACAAGCGGGAATATGGTGACACAAGGACAGATACCTCTGATTACAGCACAACACTTGAAGTACTCTCTCGGGATTCCGGGGCATGGAGAAACAGTGGTGTCCGGGCAGATGCATCTGAGATACTGCGTGATTATTTGGATTCCTTACCAAAACCGGAATTAAAGGCAGGATTACGGCTGCTAA
>NZ_JBQHSE010000022.1:0-57600 GCF_052066395.1 Bariatricus sp. HCP28S3_A4
AAAAGAAATAAACATTCGTGTTTGTAGAATTAAAATTAACACCGAACACTGCGTCTTTTTTAATAACAACAAATGAGAATAACTAACCGAGCCCCCATGTCTCTCGGTTTTTTTGACTATTTTCTTCTCTGGGTTCGTAACACCCCCAGACACATAAACAATAATTTATCTGCCATGCCGGACAGAACAAAAAGCAACCACTTCCGGCTGATTCTCCAGATGTTCCCCGATATGCTTCTCCATCCACACCATGTCATACCAACGGTGAAACTTATATCCACACTTATGAAACCTTCCCACCATCTGATATCCCATTCTTTCATGAAATCTCACACTGTCGTCGGTCAGATAGCGGTCTTCGGATGCCGGGTACGCGATGCAGGCATTCACATTTACGATGTTCATCTTCTTCAGTTCGCTCTCTAGTGCCTGATACAACTTCCGTCCGATTCCAAGCTTCCGTTTATCCCGTTTCACATAAACAGATACTTCGACCGCCCAGTCATATGCTTTCCTTTCATGAAACGGTGAAGCATAGGTATAACCGACAATATCCTCTCCCTGCATCGCCACCAGATAGGGATAGCGGCACAGAGTTTTCCGGATTCTTGCGGTAAATTCTTCTACTTCAGGCACTTTATATTCAAAAGTGACTGCCGTTTCTCTGACGTAAGGTTCGTAGATCTTCAACAATTCCTCTGCATCCTCTTCCCGCGCTGTGCGGATCGTAATACTATTTTCCATAATACTGTTCCTTTTTCTTCCTTACTGGATTCCAAAATATCGGTCCATTCCATTCGCGACACCGGTCACGATCTGGTTCTGATATTCATCCGTTGCCATCCGTTTATCTTCCTCCGAATTCGTCATATACCCCATCTCGAAGATTGTGGTCGGCACTTCAGCCCAGTTGATCCCGCTCATCGTGTCCGTCTCCCAGACCCGTTCGATTCTTGCACCTGTCGCCTCGACGGCACAGTTCAGAATACACTCCGCCAGATTCCTGCTCTGTGAATAAAGTGCGCCGTTATACGGGTTTTCCGGAGTCTGGCAGATCGTCATCATCCCCTGTGCACTACCGGAATCAGAACCGTTTGCATGAATATGAATAAAGGCATCCGCCCCGTCCTCATTTGCCATCTTTGCGCGCTCAGCATTGGAAATGTTTACGTCGTTCGTCTCGCGGATCATCAGCACCCGATACCCACGGTTTAAAAGCTCATCCCTGAGTTTCAGAGAAACCTGCAACGTCAGTTCGTACTCAGGAATTCCTGTTACAATGCCGCTTGTTCCGCCTGCAACCTTTGCCTTGGTCTGGGAGGCTCCCGGCCCGACCGGCTCCTGTTCGCTGTTTCCCTGCCTCTGATGCCCGGCATCGATGGCAATCAAATACCCATTCCTCGGATTGGTTTTGGGAGGTTCTGTATCTGCCTGCCCACCGTCTTTTCCGTGCTCTGGCGCGGCTTCCGTTTCAGTGTCCTTCCCGGATTCTTCCCCTTCTCCTGCCTGCGGATCCTCTGCGCTTTCTTTTTCTTCCTCTTCTATTGCCTCTTCTGTAATTTCCCGCTCTGTTTTGTTGCGTTTAGGTTCGCTCCCTGCGCCTGCCTTCTGACAGCCGGCACCAAGCACAGTAAGTGCCAGCGCCAGAATCAATAATCTCTTTCCTTTCATTCTTATCTGCATCCTTTTACATATGATATACCATCCGTCATTTCACATTTTGATATTCTTTGATTATCTTCATAATCTCCTTCCATCATAAATTGCTTTTCTTCTTCTGTCAATTCCATATCTTCGGTTGACGGAAGGGGCTGAAATAGTATATATTTTTATTAATGGAGTTATTGAAAATGCTGAGGAGACATGAACATGGCAAAATCAGAAACTACGAAATACCGACTGGCCGAATCCATCAAACAATGTATGAAGACCACCTCTGTCGATGACATTACCATCCGCCAGATCGTGGAGAACTGCGGGCTGACGCGTCAGACCTTTTACCGCAATTTTCTTGATAAATATGACCTGATCAACTGGTATTTTGATAAGCTTCTTCTGAAATCCTTTGAACATATGGGAAGCGGAGAGACGATATATGAAGGTCTGAAACGAAAATTTGATTACATACAGGAAGAACACGTATTTTTTGCTGCTGCCTTCCGGTCCGATGCACAGAATTCTCTAAAAGAACATGATTTCGAACTGATTTTAGAATTCTATTCCAATCTGATTCGAAGAAAGACCGGTCATGCTCCGGACAGCGAGATCCGTTTTCTTCTGGAAATGTACTGTCAGAGCTCCATTTACATGACGGTCAAATGGGTGCTGAGCGGCATGAAATCAAGCTCCGAAGAACTGGCACGCATGCTGGTAAAAGCCATGCCCGCCAGACTTGAGAAACTGTTTACAGAGCTGGATGTTTTATCATAACATACTGTTTTCAGAGACTTTCTGAAAAATAAATTCCAGAAAGTCTGCCTACTGATTGGAGGAGTAAAACTCTATCCACGCATCGTACATTTGTTCTGCATTTTCACATTGCCCCAGCTCCTCGGCAGCTGTATTTCCTGAAATATCCCAGACTAAATACATAGCAAGATAATCAATCAGACCACTGTACTGTCCATTATGATGTCCTTCAAGCAGCACAGGGATTGCATCTTCTCCCAGAGACTTTATATTTTCATAGTATTCATTATCCATATAGTCAAAAGGATTACTGCTGGTGGCATCACCCGTACTTACGCAGCCCTGCAAATTTTCCATAATCAATCCTTCTAATTCATTTTCACAGATGTCCTCACCGGCTGTTTCTGTATTTTCTATCGAACTCTTGGCATTTCCGCATCCTGATAAAAACGTAACTGCACTAACCAATATGATTATAAAAAACTTTTTCATTATTTCTCATGCACCTTTCTCCTGACGATGAAAAAGCACACTACCTGCATGGCAATCGTCAGAATCCACGATACAGGATAAGAGATAAACAGCACCGAAAGGGACCTGTAACGTGGGAAAATGCCAAATATCCACACAATTCGGGTTCCTACAGTTCCAACGATAGAAAGCATCATCGGCGCTGCGGAAAATCCCATGCCGCGCATGGCTCCCGGAAACAGATCCATAAATCCGCACAGAAAATACGTAAGTGTTGTATACGAAAGGATCTCCATTCCACAGCGGATCACTTCTTCATTCTCCGTATAAATTCTTAGAATCTGACTGCCAAATATGTAAGATCCTCCTCCAAGTACCAGCGCAACAATCATACTCAGAATCATACAGTCCACCAGAATCTTATCCATTCGCTTCCATTTTCTGACTCCGTAATTCTGGCTTGTGAAACTCATGCATGCCTGCGTCACCGAATTGACCGACACAAAAAGGAATCCCAGAATATTATTTGCCGCCGTATAACCTGCCATTGCGATCGAACCGAACGAATTCACCGAGGACTGCAGAAGCACATTGGAGAAATTGATGACCGTACTCTGTATCCCGGCCGGCACACCTACCTGGAATATCTGTTTCAAATAGCAGCCCTTCAGCATGAGTTTGGAGAAGCGGAACTGATAGCTTCCTTCTGACCGATATAGACAGCGCAACACCAAAATACAGGAAATCATCTGGGAAAACACGGTCGCAATCGCAACCCCCGCAACGGCCAGATGGAACACGATAACCAGAATCATATTCAAAACCGCATTGATCACGCCGGATATGATCAAGAAGATCAGAGGACGTTTTGTATCGCCGACCGCCCGCAAAATGGCTGCCCCGTAATTATATAACATAAAAAAAGGCATCCCCAGAAAATAGATACGCATATAAAGTGTGGACTGCTCGATAACGTCTGCCGGTGTCGCCATCAGCTCAAGTGCAAATTTTGAAAAAAATATTCCCACAAAGACCATCACGATTCCGCTGATTGCGGCAAATGCGATCGAAGTATGAACCGTTTCCGACATCTGCCGGTCTTTTCCCGCGGCAAAAAACCTGGCAGCCAGTACATTTGTCCCAAGTGAAATCCCCATAAACAGATTCACGAACATATTGATCAGCGCTGTGGTCGAGCCGACCGCCGCCAGTGCCTGACTTCCCGCGAATCTCCCCACCACAATGACATCTACCGCATTAAACATCAGCTGCAGAATCCCGGAAAGCATAAGCGGCAATGAAAAAGAAACCAATTTATCCATAATGGTGCCATTACACATATCAATCTCATATTTATTCTTATTCAAATCCTCATCCCCCTTTACCACTAATCACTATAAGTCAATTCTTCGGAAATGTCAATTTTCCCGGAAGCCCTTTCGGCTTCATTTCAGAATTTTTCAAGATAATTATTTGTCAAAAGTTACAGATTCTTCATTCTGTAACTTTCTTTCGGAGCCAAATATTGTTAAAATAATATCAGAAATAAAAAGTAAAGGAGAAATTAAAAATGGCAAACAGAATTATGTTGAATGAAACTTCTTATCATGGTGCAGGTGCTATCGCTGAAATCGCAACAGAAGCAAAGGCACACGGATTCAAAAAAGCATTCGTATGCTCAGATCCGGACCTGATCAAATTCAACGTTACTTCCAAAGTAACAGATATTCTTGACAAAGAAGGACTTGCTTATGAGATCTATTCTGACATCAAGGCAAACCCGACCATCGAGAATGTTCAGCATGGTGTTGCAGCTTTCAAGGCATCCGAGGCAGACTACATCGTTGCAATCGGCGGCGGTTCTTCTATGGATACTGCAAAAGCAATCGGCATCATCATCGCTAACCCGGAATTTGAAGATGTAAGAAGTCTGGAAGGCGTTGCTCCTACCACAAAACCATGTGTACCGATCATCGCAGTTCCTACAACAGCAGGTACCGCTGCAGAAGTAACCATCAACTACGTTATCACAGATGTTGAGAGAAAGCGTAAATTCGTTTGCGTAGACCCACACGATATGCCAATCATCGCAATCGTTGACCCGGATATGATGTCTTCTATGCCGAAGGGACTGACCGCATCAACCGGTATGGACGCTCTGACACATGCAATCGAAGGTTATACCACCAAAGGCGCATGGGAAATGACTGATATGTTCCATCTCAAAGCAATCGAGATCATTTCCAAATCGCTCCGCGGCGCTGTTGCCAACACCAAAGAAGGCCGCGAAGGAATGGCACTCGGCCAGTACATCGCAGGTATGGGATTCTCAAATGTTGGTCTTGGAATCGCTCATTCTATGGCTCACACTCTGGGCGCTGTTTATGACACTCCGCATGGTGTTGCCTGCGCAATGATGCTCCCGATCGTTATGGAATACAACCAGGAATGCACCGGCGAGAAATATCGTGAAATTGCTCGCGCTATGGGCGTAAAAGGTGTAGACGAAATGTCCGAAGCAGAATACAGAAAAGCTGCGATCGATGCAGTACGTCAGCTCTCTGAAGATGTTGGAATCCCAGCTAAACTGGAAGCCATCAAAGAAGAAGATCTTGACTTCCTGGCCAAGTCCGCTCATGCAGATGCATGCGCACCTGGGAATCCGAAGGATGCTTCTGTAGAAGATCTGAAAGGATTGTTCCGGAAGGTTATGTAGGGGTTTTAGTCCGCCGCAGGGAGGGTGTGAAAGGAGTCGCTCCGAGGCTCTACTCCCTGCGACTTGTGAAATCGAAGATGTAAACAGAATCCCGGTGTAGTCGGCAAATGTGCCTCCTGCACCGGGATTCTGACATCTTCGGTTCCCAATTCTCCGGTCGTGCCGCTTAACCTCCGCTCCTTCCTTTCACACCCTCCCTACGGCTCACTCAAACTTCCTATACATCGAATAGGGGCGATGGGGGACGCCTTTGCTGCGCTCGGCTGGGATTGGGAGTTTTATGGGGAGAAGCTTCAGGTGCTTAGGAAGAAGAGGAATCTGACTCAGGAGCAGTTGTTTGTATCGCGGGCGGCGATTTCGAAATGGGAAAATGGACGGGGCTTTGCTGTTCTGGGATTATGCCAGCTGATTCGCAGGAAAAGTCTGTTCAAAGTGGATCAAGACATCCTGGCCGGTCTCCTCCTCTCCGCAACCCTGGTCAGCCTCTATCACGATCTCTTAGAACTATCATCTCAAACCAAACATTAACCCTCCCCCCATACAATTCCCAGTGACAGGCAGCCCTCCTAGGCTGCCTGAATGCGTCCCTTCCACACCCACCAAGTTCTCCCGTCTTGAACCTACCAGGAATCAGGCATACTCTGAATGCAGAGGTTAAGCAGAGGAGGCGGAAAACGCAAATCCTACAGCATGTAAAAAAAACTGAGATGCGAGCCACACTTGGCGAACATCTCAGTTTTTACTACATGCTGTTGATTTGCGGTTGCAGCCTCCGGCGCGTCGGCGCATTCAGAGTATGCCTGATTCCGTCCCTCAAGACAAAGAACAAACCTCCTCTGCCAGCTCCCATATCTCTTCCCGTCCCTGCTTCGTCTCCGCAGAAAACGGAATCACAACCGTCCCCGGCTGAAGCTTAAGTCCTTCCTTGATTGCTTTCACCTGCTTCTGGATCTGACTTCTCTTGATCTTATCCAGCTTTGTCGCAATAATGATCGGGTTGTATCCCTGCGCCACGATCCAATCGTACATCATCTTATCATTCGCTGAAGGATCATGCCGGATATCGATCAGAAGAAAGACTGCTTTCAGCTGTTTTGATCCATGCAGGTATCGCTCGATCAGCTGTCCCCACTGGATTTTTTCCTGTTCCGATACTTTCGCATAGCCATATCCCGGCAGATCCACCAGATAGACCGCTTCATTGATATTATAAAAATTAATGGTCTGCGTCTTTCCCGGTTTTGCCGAAATGCGCGCATACGCTTTCCGGTTCATCAGTGCATTGATGAGGGAGGACTTTCCTACATTTGACTTCCCTGCAAATGCGATCTCAGGCAGCTCATTGTCCGGCAGTTTACTGGTGATTCCGCATACTGTCTCCAGATTTACATTCTTAATAACCACTCTCCATTCACCTCCCTATTCCGCACAGATTTCCGACCCTGCGCAAACATCCTTCTCATAACAGTCTTCTACTCCTTCGCAGGCATCCTTTTCCACACAAATCGCGTGTTCCAGCACTTCCCTCATATGGGCCACCGGTATGATTTCCAGTCCTTTTGTAATCTCTGAGGAAATCTCTTCCACATCTTTCGTATTTTCCTTCGGCACGAGAACCGTATGGATTCCTGCGTTCTTGGCCGCCAGAAGTTTCTCCTTGAGCCCGCCGATCGGTAATACACGACCACGCAGTGTAATTTCACCGGTCATCGCAAGATCTGCGCACACTTTCTTCCCGGTGATGGCGGAGAACATCGCCGTGGCCATGGTAATTCCGGCTGACGGTCCGTCCTTCGGAACAGCGCCCTCTGGTATATGAATGTGAATATCATGTTTTTCAAAGAAATCCGCCGGTACATTCTGAGCCTCGCTGATGGAACGAATATAACTGATTCCGGTCCGGGCAGATTCTTTCATAACATCGCCGAGCTGTCCGGTCAGCATGATCTCGCCTTTCCCCGGCATTACATTGACTTCGATCTGAAGGGTGTCACCGCCCACACTGGTCCAGGCAAGTCCACGAACGATACCGACTTCATCCTCTGCATTTGCCATCTGATAGGTATATTTCTCCTTGCCTAGGTATTTCACCAGATTCCTCTCCGTCACCTGGATTCGTTTCTTATCGTGTTCAAATATCTCTTTTGCTGCCTTTCTGCAAATATTTCCGATCTCACGTTCCAACTGACGCACGCCCGCTTCTTTCGTATAATTTCTTGCCATTTTCCAGACAACACCCTTGCTGATCGTAAGCTGGTCTTTGGTGAGTCCGTGTCTCTCCAACTGCTTCGGAATCAGATGTTCTTCTGCGATATGAAGCTTCTCGTTCTCTGTATAACTGCTGATCTCGATCACTTCCATACGGTCCAGAAGCGGCCTTGGAATCGTCTGCAGTGTGTTCGCGGTCGTCACGAATGTCACTTCGGAAAGATCCAGCGGAACTTCAAGGTAATGATCCCGGAACTTATTGTTCTGCTCACTGTCCAGCACTTCCAGCAGTGCAGAAAACGTATCACCTTTATAGTCTGTGCTGACTTTATCAATTTCATCCAGAAGCAGCAGCGGATTTTTCACACCGGCCGCCTTGATTCCGTTTGCGATTCTTCCCGGCATCGCGCCCACATAAGTCTTCCTGTGCCCGCGGATCTCCGCTTCATCTCGCACACCACCCAGCGAAATGCGGACATACGGCTTTTTCAGCGCTTTTGCAAGAGATCTTGCGATCGATGTTTTTCCGGTTCCCGGAGGGCCGACCAGGCAGAGAATCGGACTGTCTCCTTTTTTCGTAAGTGCACGCACCGCAAGAAATTCCAGCACACGCTCTTTTACTTCTTCCAGTCCGTAATGTTCTTCTTCCAGAAGATTCTTCGCATAGGTTAAATCCGTAAAGTCCTCCGCTCTTTTATCCCATGGCATTTCCAGCATCGTTTCAATATAAGTACGGACAACACCGGCTTCCGCTGGACTTTGCAGTGAGTTCTTAAATCTCCTCACTTCCTTGCGAAGTTTCTCTTTTACCTCTTCCGGTGCCTCCAGTGCCTCCACAGCATTTGCAAATTCCTCCGCATCCGAGAGTGTCGTATCATCGCCCAGTTCTTCACGGATCAGCTTCAGTTCTTCCCGAAGTATATACTCTCTCTGATGCTTGTCAACACGCTCTTTGACTTTATTCTGTATCTCGTCGCGGATATTCATGATCTGAACCTCGTTGACCAGTTTAAATGCCAGAAGCTCGTACTGTTTCATAAAATCGGTTTCTTCCAGAATTTCCTGAAGATCCGTGTAAGCAATCGGCAAATTCGCCGCCACCTGATTTACCATTTTACGGAGATCTGTGATCTGCTGAATCTGGTTCACCATATCCTTAGTGATCTTCGGATTGCGCATCGCATATTCCACATACATTTCCCGAAGTCCCCGAACCATCGCTTCTTTATTCAGTTCACCGGTCAGAAGCGGGGTCTCTTCATCCAGAATCTTGATGTAGCCGCGCATATATGGATCACTGACCTCCAGATGTTCCAGAACCGCCCGCTCTTCTCCGGATACGAGAACCCTGATGATCTGCTTCGGCAGTTTAAGGATCTGCTTCACAGTCGCAACCGTTCCGACGCGATACAGATCCTTCATCTCCGGATTATCCACCTCAATATCTCTTTGAGCGATCAGGAAAATCTTCTGGTCTCCTGCCATGGCTTCCTGCACTGCCTCGATGGAACGTTTCCTGCTGATATCGAAATGTACCACCATTTCCGGCATGATCGTCATTCCACGAAGAGCAACCATGGGCATACTTGCCATTCTATTCATGTATTTCTTCTCTCCCTTTTATATCCATTCAAACTGTTTGTAAAAAGGGTGCTTCAGGTTTCCCCTTCAGCACCCATATGTTCCGTATTTTTTGCATACGTACTGCTATGCACTTTCTGATTTTCTTTCTTCCTGCTGAAGCAGTGGTGTGTTCTTTCCAAGCACCGCTTCTTTCGTAATTCTGCAGTATTTCAGACTTTCATCGGATGGTGCATGATACATGGTATCCATCATCACATTCTCCATGATCGCACGCAGTCCTCTCGCTCCGGTATTACGCTTCAGTGAAGTATCTGCGATTGCCTCCAGCGCATCCTGGTCAAATTCCAGATCCACACCATCCAGTTCCAGCAGTTTCTGATACTGTTTTACAATCGCATTTTTCGGCTCTGTTAGTATCCGGATCAGCGCCTCGCGATCCAGCGACTCAAGCGCAACCGTAACCGGAACACGTCCTACCAGCTCCGGTATCAGACCGAATTTCACAAGATCCTGCGGAAGGATCTGTCCGAGAAGACGATCGATATTATATTCATGCTTTCCTGCGATTTCCGCACCGAAACCAATCGATTTCTTATCCAGTCTCTTTTCAATGATCTTATCAATTCCTTCAAACGCACCACCACAGATGAACAGGATATTGGTCGTATCGATCTGGATCAGTTCCTGATGTGGATGCTTTCTTCCGCCCTGCGGCGGAACATTGGCGATCGTGCCTTCCAGAATCTTAAGGAGCGCCTGCTGAACGCCTTCACCGGAAACATCCCTTGTGATGGAAGGATTCTCCGATTTTCTCGTAATCTTATCAATCTCATCAATATAAATGATTCCATGCTCCGCACGTTCGATATCACCGTCCGCAGCCTGGATAATTTTCAAAAGAATATTTTCTACGTCTTCGCCGACGTATCCAGCTTCAGTAAGAGCCGTTGCGTCAGCTATGGCAAATGGTACATTCAGGATCTTTGCCAGTGACTGTGCAAGAAATGTCTTTCCGCATCCTGTCGGACCTACCATAAGAATGTTACTCTTCTGCAGTTCCACGCCCAGGTCCTTCTCTGCCATAATTCTTTTATAATGATTATAAACAGACACAGACAGAACCTTTTTAGCTTCCTCCTGTCCGATCACATAGTCGTCAAGAAATTCTTTGATTTCTTCCGGCTTCAATAAATTGATATCTTCGTATTTTTCGCCTTCGTCATACTCCAGCTCTTCCTCAATGATCTCGGCACAGACATCCACACACCTGTCACAAATATACACTCCGTTCGGTCCGGCAATCATTTTGCGCACCTGAGCCTGTGTTTTATTACAGAAGGAACATCTTACGACATCATCATATCTGCCTGCCATATTTTCACCTCACACAATTCATACAAATCTCATATCCTGCCCCTAATCGGGCAAACTCTCCCGGTTTTTAAATTTAGAAATGGGAATGCCCGGTTCTGCGAACATTCCCACTTTCACTACCGGCTTGTCACAACCTTATCAATCAGTCCGTAAGCCACAGCTTCTTCTGCAGTTTTCCAGTTATCTCTCTCTGTATCTGCTGCAATCGTCTCATAGCTCTGGCCTGTATTCGCTGCCATCAGCCTGTTCATTCTTTCTCTGATCTGCAAAATATGCTTTGCATTAATCTCAATCTCAGTTGCCTGCCCCTGTGCTCCGCCTGACGGCTGATGAATCATAATCTCGGCGTTCGGAAGAGCAAAACGTTTGCCTTTGGTTCCTCCTGCAAGAAGAAATGCTCCCATACTTGCCGCCATTCCCATGCACATTGTGGACACATCACATTTCACATAATTCATTGTATCATAGATGGCCATTCCGGCTGAAATAGAGCCGCCCGGGCTGTTAATATAGAACTGAATATCTTTGTCCGGGTCCTCCGCTTCCAGGAAAAGCATCTGTGCAACGATCACGCTTGCGGATGCATCATTTACTTCAGTGTCAAGGAAAATAATTCTTTCCTTTAAAAGTCTTGAATAAATGTCGTAAGAACGTTCTCCACGGCTTGTCTGTTCAATGACATAAGGTACTAAACTCATGTACACGCCTCCTGATTCTTCATTACCACTGCCGGTCGCAAGATGCAGCCAGCATTATAATACTCATTTATTTTACTACGGCATTCTCTACAACGAATGTAATCGCATCCTGAACTGCCATATCCAGTTTCATCTGTTCTTTTTCTCTGTCGCCCATGTATTCTTTCAGCTTATCAACTTCCATTCCGTAAGCGTCTGCCATCTTGGCAACTTCCTCATCCAGTCTCTCATCGGAAACTTCGATGTTCTCAGCACTTACGATTGCTTCGAGAACCAGTCTTGTCTTGATTCTCTTCTCAGCCTGCGGACGCATCTCTTCTGTCATCTTATCAACAGTCATTCCTGTGAACTGCATATACTGTTCAAAGGTAAGTCCCTGCTGCTGCAGTCTCTGAGCGAAATTATCAAGCATCTGTCTTGCTTCAGTCTCGATCATTGCTTCCGGAAGGTCCATCTCAGCATTTGCGATAATCGCATTCACTGCCTGGTCTTCCTGAGCTCTCTTGCCTGTGCTTTCTTTTTCTTCTCTCAACTTCTTCTCAACGTCAGCCTTGTATTCTTCCAGTGTATCAAATTCAGAAACTTCAGATGCAAATTCATCATCCAGTTCCGGAAGTTCTTTTGCTTTGATCTCATGAACGGTACATTTGAATACTGCATCTTTGCCCTTCAGATCTTCTGCATGGTAATCTTCCGGGAAGGTTACCTTAACTTCTACTTCCTGTTCCGGTTCAACGCCGATCAGCTGCTCTTCAAATCCCGGAATGAAAGAACCGGAACCGATGGTCAGAGGATAGTTCTCTCCTTTTCCGCCTTCAAATGCAACACCGTCAACAAATCCTTCAAAATCAAGAACTACTTCATCCTTATCCTGAACCGGACGTCCTTCTACTGTAATGGTTCTTGCATTCTTGTTCTGTTCTTCTGCCAGCTTCGCTTCTACTTCTTCAGCTGACACTTCTGTTGAGAAGCTGTCTACTTCGATTCCCTTGTACTGTCCAAGCGTTACTTCCGGCTTAACAGCTACTTCTGCGGTGAAGATAAATGCTTTGCCTTTCTCGATCTGTGTTACATCGATCTTCGGCTGAGAAACAATATCCAGTCCGCTTTCATCATATGCTTTTGCATATGCTTCCGGAATCAGTGCATTGGCTGCATCATCATAGAAGATCTCCGGTCCGTACATTTTCTCAACCAGCTGACGCGGAACTTTGCCTTTACGGAATCCAGGAATGCTGATCTTTCCTTTCTGCTTCTGATAAGCTTTCTGAAGTGCTCCTTCCAGTTCTTCTGCGGAAACTTCAATCGTAAGCTTTGCCATATTGTGTTCTAATCTTTCAACTTGTAAACTCATTACCATTTCCTCCTAATATATATATGTAAAAAGTCGGACAGACTTATCTACATTACACTCATTTTGATAGTATAGCATGTATTCTACAGTTTATCAAGTGCTAAAATCCTTACGATAAAGGTATTTATCTCATCTTCATCCATGGAAAGAGAGTCTCTCCCTTCTTTCGTGACGGTAAATGTATAAGTCTCCTTTTCCAGATAATCCATTTCGATATAAGATTCCTTCAGCAGCTCATATGAATTTATCAGATATTCACTCATCATCGCCTGCTGAATCTCCTCATCGGTTCCCTCATACTTTCCATTTTTTGCAGCCTGTTCGATCCGATCTGTCTCCTGCTGCAGTTTCGGAATAAATGTCGTAAATACATCGACCGGTTCATACTGTACTTCGACCTCAAATATGCTTCCGTTTTTTTTCTTTCCCTCGCCAACCTGATAACGCATCGCACGAAAAATCTCTTTTACAAGATAAGCATACGATTCCGTAAGTGTCTGCTGCGAGTCATCTGTCCCGGTCAAATAGTTCTCCACAAATGCCGTGATACCGTTTTCATACATTTCTTCAAGCTCCTTGTCGGAAGCTTCAATGAACTGTTTTGCGCCTTCCTTCTCTCCCTGAAAAATGAGATCCAGATCAGCCTGCACATAAGCCGACGCATCCTCTGCATTTTGGGAGCATCCTGTCATTCCCGAAGCCAGTACACAGATCAGCATAATCACAGCCAGACATCTGCGTTTGTAGCCTTTCATCTATTTCCTTCCTTCATATACGATCTGCTTCGCAATTTCATCCGCCTTCTCACGCCCACGAAGTACCTCCACAAGTGCAAATGCGAAATCCAAAGAAGCGCCCATTCCACGTCCCGTAATCACATTTCCATCGATCACTGCGCCCTCGGCAACCGTCTCTGCCCCCACAAGCCCATCTTCCATAGATGGATAGCATGTAGCTTTCTTTCCCTTCAGCAATCCCATTCCTCCGAGAATCGTCGGGGCAGCACAGATCGCGGCAAGATACTTTCCTTCCCGGGCAAATTGCACGATCAGTTTTGCCAGTTCCTTATGCGCTCCAAGATTTCTGGTGCCCGTAAGACCACCGGGAAGTACCAACATTTTTGTCTCAGAAAAATCTGCTTTTTCAAATTTCTTGTCTGCCTTCACAAGAATTTTATGAGAACCTGTTATCTTCTTTTTTTCCATAACAGAAACTGTCTCTACACTGATTCCGGCTCTGCGCAGGACATCCACAACAGTCAGACCTTCAATTTCTTCAAATCCATCTGCGAGAAATACACAAACTTCACTCATCTTTTAAACCATCCTTTCCGGAAATAACACTCATAATTCATACTCAACACTTAGATTCTAACAGACGCCTTCAAAAAAAGCAATTCCTGCTCTTGTAAAGTTCCTCATATTTCTTTATACTATTATTAAGCATCATGTGACGGGATCTGATCCGCCGCACGATCAGCAAAGGAGTTTGATCTGTTATGGAAATCGAAAGAAAATATCTGGTCAGAGAACTTCCCGATGATTATGAGCGCTACCCACATCGCTCACTGGAACAGGGATATCTCTGTACAGATCCGGTTGTTCGTGCCCGCAGGGACGGGGATGATTACATCTTGACCTACAAGTCCAAAGGCTTCATGGTCCGCGAGGAATACAACCTCCCACTTACCAGGGAGTCCTACTTACACCTTATTTCGAAGGCTGACGGCCGCCTCATTTCAAAAGAGCGCTATCGTATTCCTTTTGACGAGTCACTTACGATTGAGCTGGATGTCTTTAAAGGTGATCTTGCGCCTCTTATTCTTGCAGAAGTAGAATTTCCGGATGAAGCTTCCGCGAATTCTTTTGTACCACCTGCATGGTTTGGCGAAGATGTGACATTCCGGAAAGAGTATCATAACAGCTTTTTAAGCAGTCAAGATAAAGCGCAAATTATGTAATATAAATGTTACATATCAATTTTCGTTACATTTTGTTGCTTACCACCATTTTCAGTATAAAAACTGATATACTTTTGAGTATGAGCGGGGATTTCAGGGGAACGGAGGTAAATCTGGCAATGCCTAACATTCAACTTTCTAAGAATTTGCGGACGCTTCGCAAAGCACATCATTTGACACAGACACATCTAAGCGAAATACTGAATATTTCGAGACAGGCCTACTCTAATTACGAAAACAATAAACGTACTCCCGATTTGGATTCTTTGATACATCTGTCTCAACTTTATCAGGTGAGTCTGGATCAGCTTGTGAATTTTAATATTGGCAGCAAAATAAAAAAAGGCACAATACCTGTTGTTTCTGCCATGGATATAGCAGCCAAAAATACATTGTATCTGACTGATTCAGAAACAAATCTGGTTATGAAATTTCGTGACCTTCCTTTTAACAGTCAGAAAGTGGTGCTCGGTTTTCTCGATTCGCAAGTGGCACATAAGTAGAAGAGGCTCTGAGCCAAAAAGCTCAGAGCCTCTTATTCTTTTCTTTATACGATTCAATCTTATATTCAGTGATACCCCGGAATAAATTAGTCTTCCAGACCAAATCCGTCATGAACGGCGATCAGCGCTTTATCCGCATCTTTTTCATCAATCAAAACGGTAATCCGGATCTCTGATGTAGAGATCATGTTGATATTGATATTGGAATTACAGAGTGCTTCAAACATGGTCGCTGCCACACCCGGATTGCTGAGCATACCTGCACCGACAATTGAAATCTTTGCTACCTTCTCATTATGTGTAATCTCCTGAATCGTCAAGGCTTCTTTTCTCGCTTCCAGAACTTGCAGCGTCTCCTTCAGATCATCCTGTGAAACCGTAAAGGAAATATCCTTCGTTCCTTCCCGTCCTACAGACTGCAGAATAATATCGACATTGATATTATGTCTAGCCAGTAAATTAAAAATTTTAAATGCAGTTCCAGGTTTGTCTTCAATTCCGATCACTGAAACGCGTGCTGTATTTTTATCCGCCGCAACGCCGGTAATTAACATTTTTTCCACTTTCACTACCTCCTTGACCACGGTTCCCTCTTCTGTATTCAGGCTGGACCGTACTACCAGTTCTACACCGTATTTTTTCGCCATCTCCACCGAACGGTTATGCAGGACCTTAGCTCCTGAAGTAGCAAGCTCCAGCATCTCATCGTATGTAATCTCTTCAATCTTTCTGGCATTTGGAACCACTCTCGGATCCGCTGTATAGACACCGTCAACATCTGTATAAATCTCACATTTATCCGCATGCATCGCTGCCGCCAGGGCAACGGCCGTTGTGTCGGATCCTCCTCTTCCGAGCGTGGTATAGTCATCGTATTTATTCACACCCTGGAATCCGGTCACGATCACGACCTTCCGGTTCTCCAGTTCGTGGCGGATGCGATCCGTGTCGATTCGTTTAAATCTTGCATTACCGTTTCTTGAAGTGGTATGCATCTGCACCTGAAATGCATTCAGTGAAATAGCCGGAACCTGCAGGAACTGCAGCGCCATTGCCATCAATGATACCGATACCTGCTCCCCTGTAGTGAGAAGCATATCCAGCTCTCGTTTTGACGGGTACGGGTTGATCTCGGCTGCCTTCTCCAAAAGTTCATCCGTCGTATCTCCCATTGCAGACAGTACCACAATGACATCATTACCCATCTGATACTCTTCTGCGCAGCGTCTGGCAACATTAAAAATACGCTCTTTATCAGCGACTGAGCTGCCACCAAATTTCTTTACTACCAGCATAATTTCCTCCTACTCTCCCAGCAAGTGATCGATCAGCCGGAAACCTTCTTCCCATACGATTCCACTTACCCTGGCATTCTTCTCATTATATGTATCCAATCCGTTTACTTCTTTCGTGCTGTCATATAGCAAATACGGAACCGGATCTCCTGTGTGTGTCCGAACTCGGATCGGTGTCGGATGATCCGGGAGAATCAACAGACGGAAATCTTCTCCGGCTTTTTCAAGCCCTCTTACGATTACATCAATGACGTTCTGATCCAGATTTTCAATGGACTGGATCTTTTTCTCCATGCTGCCCTGGTGTCCCATTTCATCCGGGGCTTCCACATGAACATAAGCGAAATCATATCCATCTTCTGTAAGTGCCTTCACCGCTGCCTGCGCTTTACCCACATAATTCGTGTTCAGACCGCCGTTCGCACCTTCTACAATGACACGGTCCATACCGGCACCCACGGCAATTCCTTTCAACAGATCCACCGCAGAGATCATCACGCCTTTTTTACCGGTCTTTCCTTCGAAAGAAGTCAGCGCCGGACGTGTTCCTGCTCCCCAGAACCAGGCAGAGTTGGCCGGGTTCAGCCCTCTCTTTCTGCGTTCCACATTCAACGGATGGTTTTCCAGAATGTCATAACTTTTCTTCATCATTTCACGGAGGATCTCTTCTTTCGGAAGATACTCGCCGATCTTTCTGGTCAACACATCATGTGGCGGAGTGAGTTCCACAACTCTGCCCTGCTTCCAGATCAGCAGATGACGATAGCTGGTTCCGACATAGAATTCAAACCCTTCTTTTTTCAGCCCTTCCTTTACAGCCTCCAGAAGGATGGCCGCATCGGCCGTACTGATCTCATCGGAGCTGTGATCCAGAATGGTACGATTCTCGTATTCGGTATCCTCCTCGGAAAGTGTTACAAGATTACAGCGGAACGCCACATCATCCGGCTCCATGTCCACGCCAATGCTGAGTGCTTCCAGCGGCGATCTGCCTGTGTAATATTTCCTCGGGTCATATCCCGCCACTGCAAGATTCGCCGTATCGCTTCCGGGTGCCATTCCAACCGGAACCATTCTCGCAATCCCCTGCTCGGACTTCGGCGCAAGCGCGTCCATTCTCGGCGTTCTCGCAGCTTCCAGCGTCGTTTTCTGCTGCAGTTCTTCCAGCGGTTCACCCGCCATACCATCACCTAATACAATCACGTATTTCATATCTAGCCCACCTCTCCAAAGTTGTCTTATTCTCCTACTCGTATCATATGCAGAATTTCTTCATAAGAATCTGCTTTCCTCTCATAGCATCCTTCTGTCATAACCGGTGTCACAACTCCAAACTCACCTGTCAGGCCTTCCGGCTGTACAAAAGTTACATCACCGAAATCTGCCAGGATTCGATTCTGAAGCTCCTCTTTATTTCCTGCCATTCTTACAAGAAATCTTCTGGATGTATCCCTGCGGTCTTCAAGCTCAAGCTTCTCTCCGGTCCAGAAGTTCATCACATCCTTATCCTGGTTCAAAGCAGCCGCAATCACATCCGCAACTACTGCACTTGCTGTTGGGAGCTTTCCTGCGCCGCTACCGTAGAACATCGCATCTCCAAGCATATTACCTTTTACAAATACAGCATTAAACACATCATTCACACTGTAAAGCGGATGCTCTGCCGGAAGCATCACCGGTGCCACACATGCCGACAAACGGTCTCCTTCTCTCTTGCATTCCGCAATCAGCTTGATCGTCATTTTCATTGCCTTTGCATACAGCATATCTTCCACTGTAATCTTGCTGATTCCTTCTGTGTAAATCTCTTCAAAATCAACCTGTTTCCCGGAAATAATGGAAGACAGGATCGCAATCTTACGGCATGCATCGTACCCTTCTACATCAGCGGTTGGATCTGCCTCTGCATATCCATTTGCCTGAGCTTCTTTAAGAACAGTTTCATAATCGGCTCCCTCGTAGAACATCTTAGTCATCATATAGTTAGTCGTACCATTTAAGATTCCTGCAATTTCTTCAATCTCATCAGCTGTAAGTGAGGATCCGAGCGCTCTTAGGATCGGAATACCGCCTCCTACACTTGCCTCAAAAAGGAAATTAACATGATTCTTACGCGCTGTGGCGAGAAGCTCCGCTCCATGCTTTGCCACTAAAGCTTTGTTTGAAGTAACGACACTCTTTTGGGCCTGAAGAGCCTTGCTTACAAATGTATTGGCAGGTTCCACTCCTCCCATCACTTCCACAACAATCTCAATTTCCGGATCATTCAGGATTACATTGTAATCATGTATGATTTTTTCCTGAATCTTCTGTCCCGGGAAATCCCTGAGATCCAGGACATATTTCACATCAATCTCTCTGCCTGCTCTCCTGGTGATCAGATCCCGGTTCACTTCCAGGACTTCCACAACGCCTGAGCCGACAGTACCATAACCTAATACTGCTATTTTCATATCCACTCTACTCCCTGCCAACAATTTTCAAATAATGCACGCCTTCGTGCTGTTCCAGCTCATCCACCATGTCCGACATATTACCGGTACCGGCCAGCACCTCCACGCTGAGCGTAATTGTCGCCACCCCGTTGATCGGAATACTCTGATGAATCGTCAGGATATTCGCTTTATACTCTGCCACCTTCTGAAGCAGTTCCGCCATTACCCCCGGTGTATCATCAAGCTGGATGACCATCGTGACCGTCTGGCCCTTTTCATTCTCATGAAAGGGAAAAATATCATCTTTGTACTTATAAAATGAGCTCCTGCTGATTCCGATCTCATCGGTGGCCTCCTGAATGGTCATTCCCCGATTCGTGGCGAGAAGTCGTTTGGTCTCCACCACTTTCAGAAGGACTTCCGGAATTGCTTTTTTCTTCACCACAAAGTATTTTGTCTTATCCATGATTGCTCCTTTGCTTCAGATATGCATTGATAAACGGATCAAGTTCTCCGTCAAGGACTGCATTTACATTTCCGTTTTCTTCTCCGGTCCTGTGATCTTTCACAAGTGTGTACGGCTGCATAATATATGACCGTATCTGACTTCCGAAATTAATGTCTCTTACTTCTCCCCGGATGTCAGACATTTTCTCTTCCTGCTCCTGCTTTTTCAACAGATACAGTTTTGCCTTTAACATCTGCATGGCTTTGTCCTTATTGAAAAGCTGTGATCTCTCATTCTGACACTGAACCACGATTCCTGTCGGAAGATGTGTGATTCTCACAGCCGATGATGTCTTATTGATATGCTGTCCACCCGCACCGCTCGAACGGTAGGTATCGATCTTTAAATCATCATCATTGATCTCAATATCTATATCATCTTCAATATCCGGTATCACATCGCAGGATGCAAAAGAAGTCTGTCTTTTGCCCGCAGAATTGAAAGGAGAAATTCTCACCAGACGGTGTACCCCTTTCTCCGATTGAAAATACCCATAAGCATTTTCGCCATTCACCTCAAACGTAATACCCTTTAATCCGGTAATATCACCGTCCTGATAATCCAATACCGTGATGCTGAACCCCTTGTCCTGAGCATATCGGGTATACATTCTGTACATCATATTTGCCCAGTCACAGCTGTCTGTTCCGCCGGCTCCCGCATGCAGTGTCACGATCGCATTGCAGCGGTCATATTCTCCGGACAGCAGCGTCCGGATCCGAAATGCTTCAAATCCTTTTTCAAACGCTTCCAGATCTTTCCGGATCACAGGAATCATCTCGGCATCCTCCTCTTCGTCTGCCATTTCCATCAGCATGACAATGTCATCATAAGATGCCGACATCGCTTCTGCTTCTTTGACAAATTCCTGGAGTGATTTCAATTCTTTCATAACCTTCTGAGACTCTTCTGCATGATCCCAGAACCCCGGTTCTTCTATCTTTCGTTCCAGTTCTTCGACCCTCTGCTTCTTTCCAGGCAGGTCAAAGTGAATCCCTCATTTCCTTCAGCGGTTCCTCATACGCATTTAATACGGTTTTAAATCCGTCTAATTCAACCACAATTTCACCTCTATTCTATATGTTCATGCCACGTCTTCTATTTTCTTCCACAGCACTGTTTATATTTCTTACCGCTTCCACACGGGCACGGATCATTCGGATAAATCTTCTTCTCTGTCCGAACCTTCGGCCCTTTTGCAACAGAATCATCCTTATTCGTTCCGGTCACTTTCGCAACCTGTTCTCTCTCGACTTTCTGTTCTACCTTAACATGGCAGAGCAGACGTACCGTATCTGTTGTGATCGCTCTTGTCATCTCGCCAAACATATCATATCCAAGCATCTTATATTCAACCAGTGGATCTCTCTGTCCATAAGCCTGAAGACCGATTCCCTGACGAAGCTGATCCATATCATCAATATGATCCATCCATTTTGCATCAATGACTCTGAGCAGGAATACCCTCTCCACTTCACGAAGATGTTCTGCTTCCGGGAATTCCGCTTCTTTCGCTTCGTATGCCTTGGCTGCACGTTCTTTCAGAAGATGCTTAAGCTGCTTCATTTCTTTGCCCTTCACGTCTTCTTCTGTAACTGTCTGGATCATCGGGATCACATCCTGAAGTTCTCTGTTCAGTGTGCCGATATCCCAGTCCTCATAATCCTGATCCGGGGAAATATTCGCATCTACTGTATTTTCAACAAAATCGGTGATCATATTGAAAATAGAATCGCGCATATTCTCTCCATCCAGAACGCGTCGTCTTTCTTCGTAAATGATCTCCCTCTGTTCATTCATAACCTGGTCATATTCAAGCAGGTTCTTACGAATACCGAAGTTGTTATTTTCAATCTTCTTCTGTGCTTTTTCAATCGCACTGGAAAGCATCTTATGTTCAATCTGCTCACCCTCTTCTACACCAAGCGTGGTGAAGACGCCCATCAGCTTTTCAGAACCGAACAGACGCATCAGATCATCTTCAAGCGAAATGTAGAATCTGGATTCACCCGGATCTCCCTGACGTCCGGCACGCCCACGCAACTGATTATCAATACGGCGTGACTCGTGACGCTCTGTA
The DNA here is from genome assembly GCF_052066395.1 of Bariatricus sp. HCP28S3_A4. Taxonomy (NCBI): domain Bacteria; kingdom Bacillati; phylum Bacillota; class Clostridia; order Lachnospirales; family Lachnospiraceae; genus Bariatricus; species Bariatricus sp. HCP28S3_A4. The sequence goes on from NZ_JBQHSE010000022.1 coordinate 21,596, forward strand.
CCGATGATCTTAAGCCCGCCCGCCTTTCTTGCTTCATCGTCCAACTTGATATCGGTACCACGACCGGCCATATTGGTTGCGATCGTTACTGCTCCGTGTTGTCCGGCCTGCGCAACGATTTCTGCTTCCATTTCATGGAATTTTGCGTTCAATACATTATGCTTTACACCTCGTTTAGAAAGCATCTTGCTGAGGAGTTCGGATGTCTCAATGGTAATCGTACCCACCAGAACCGGCTGGCCTTTGGCATGTGCCTCACAGATCGCATCAATAACTGCATTGAATTTTTCTCTCTTTGTCTTGTATACCACATCCTCCATATCAATTCTCTGAACCGGGAGGTTGGTCGGGATTTCAATGACATCCAGTCCGTAGATGTCACGGAATTCCTTTTCCTCTGTAAGAGCGGTACCGGTCATACCACTTTTCTTCTCATATTTATTAAACAGATTCTGGAATGTGATCGTAGCCAGTGTCTTGCTCTCTCTTCTGACTTTCACATGTTCTTTTGCTTCGATCGCCTGATGAAGTCCGTCTGAGTAACGGCGTCCCGGCATAATACGTCCGGTAAACTCATCTACGATCAACACTTCATTATCTTTTACCACATAATCCTGATCCCGGAACATCATGTAATGTGCACGAAGTGCCAGAATAATGTTGTGCTGGATCTCCAGATTTTCCGGATCCGCAAGGTTCTCAATATGGAAGAACTTCTCAACCTTCTTCACACCTTCTTCGGTCAGGTTGACGTTCCGTTCTTTCTCATTCACAATGAAATCACCGGTCTCTTCAATGTCCTCACCAAGGATGGCATTCATCTTGGAAAATTCACCGCTCGCTTCACCTTTCTGAAGCTGACGGGCAAGTGTATCACACGCCTCGTATAACCGGGTTGACTTTCCGCTTTGACCGGAAATGATCAGAGGTGTTCTTGCCTCATCGATCAGAACCGAGTCCACCTCATCAATAATGGCAAATTTCATGCCACGCTGTACGAGCTGTTCTTTATAGATCACCATATTATCTCTCAGATAATCAAAGCCCAGTTCGTTGTTCGTCACATAAGTAATATCACAGTTATAAGCTGCACGTCTTTCATTATTGTCCATGGAATTCAGCACCACGCCGACAGTAAGTCCCAGGAATTCATGTACTTTTCCCATCCACTCGGCATCACGCTTCGCCAGATAATCGTTGACCGTGACAATATGAACCCCTTCTCCGGTCAGCGCATTCAGGTATGCCGGAAGTGTAGACACGAGGGTCTTACCTTCACCGGTTCTCATCTCGGCAATTCGTCCCTGATGCAGGATAATACCACCAATCAGCTGCACCCGGTAATGACGCATTCCCAATGTTCTCACAGATGCTTCACGTACAACGGCAAATGCCTCCGGCAGGATATCATCCAGCGTCTCCCCTTTTCCCAGTCTCTCCCGGAATTCGCGGGTCTTCGCCTTCAGCTCTGCATCGGACAGCTTCTGCATCTCCGGTTCCAGTGCTTCGATATGATCTACAATCGGATAAATATGCTTTAATTCATTTTCACTGTGTGTACCAAATATCTTTTCAAATATACCCATTCTAATAACTCCTTATGCTAAATTCACTTCTGATTCAAGGACAAAAAAAGCTCTGTTTTTCATTTTATCACTATTTTCCTTATACTTCAATCTATTTATAAACTGTTCACAAACTCTTTTCTCAAAGTTCACACCTTATCATATCCGCATAAGGGATACTTCCACCGAATAGATCCAACGCACTTCCGATCGTGAAATCCAGTTTTCCGCCGCTAAAAGATCGGAATTCCTCCAGATCCTCTCTGCTTCCGATTCCTCCCGCATAAGTCACAGGACATCCGTCCCACTCTGCCAGAAGACGGACCAGCTCTTTCGCCACACCGGAAGCCTTTCCTTCCACATCCACACCGTGAACAAGAAATTCTGCACAAGAATCTGAAAGCTCATCCAGCACTTCCCAGGACAACTTCACATTTGTAAAATTCTGCCAGCGGTTCGTCACAATATAATATCCATCCTCTTTCTTCCGGCAGCTCAAATCCAGAACCACCTGCTCTTTTCCGACTGTATCCACAAGTTTTTTCAGATTATCCCTTCGGATTTCTCCATCACGGAACACATAGGACGTTACGATTACATGGCTCGCACCGGCCTCCAGATATTCCCGGGCATTCTCGGCAGTGATGCCTCCTCCTATCTGAAGGCCGCCCGGATATGCCTCGAGTGCTTTCATCGCCTGCTGTCGGGTCCTCTCATAATATTCCGACGACGGCGGATTCAGAAGAATAATATGTCCTCCCTCTAATCCGTCTCGCCGGTACATTCTTGCATAATGATCCGCCTCATAATGTGAGACAAAATTCGTTTTCGCCTGATCTCCTTCGTCCCTCAGACTACCTCCCACGATCTGTTTCACTTCTCCGTTATGTATATCAATGCATGGCCGAAACTTCATCGTTTCTATGCTCCTTTCCCATCTGTCATATGTACACTTGTACGCTGTACCCGCACATTGTTCTTATGCGAATATACCATTTCCCTTCTGAACTTGCAAGCATCCATCTGTTATTTATCCTGCTTTTTCAAAATTTTCCCACTCCCAAACGGAAAAAAGACTGCACTTTCGCACAATCTTTTCTCCTGACATCTCTTATTATTTTCCTGAATTGTCCGACTGGCTGCGGCTGGTATTATTGGTATTGTTCGTTGTGTTATTCGTTGTATTGTTATTTCCATCGTTTCCCAACACATCATTTACACCATTCGCTACGCCGTCTGTCACATCGTCCACCGCATCCGCCGCATCGTTCACAAGATTATTTCCGTCACGATTATCTGCGTTTCCACTGGTCGCGTCGTTCACATTCGTCCCGTTTCCCGTTCCAGTTCCGTCAGTACTGCCGTTTGTGGTTCCATTTCCATTCGTATCGCCAAATTCATTGTTGGTTCCATCGGTCGCATTGTTGTTTCCACAGGCCGTGACAGATCCCATAGCAAATATGCAGATTCCAATCAGTAGTATTTTCTTAAAAAGCTTCATATTCAATTCTTCCTTTCTGTAAATGTAAAATTCAGGTTACTACTACTATTTACAGAAGCGAAAAAAATATGTATGAAAAATAATTTTAAATTTTTTCGATGATCTTACCGCTGCGGTATGCCTTAAGCAGTTCCTCCAGATCGGCGATCCGCTCACGGATACTATTTCCCACATCCGTATCTCCGACCGTCTTTCTGGAAACAACACGATTGATGATCACACTGTCCGAATGAATATCACGCTCCTTCTCAATAGCTGCCTCGGTTGATTCAAACGGCTCATGTGCCGCAAGGATCAGTCCATAAGAATTGTAGATAAGCGTATATCCTGCAATTCCGGTCTCTTTCTGGTAAGCCTTGGAAAATCCTCCGTCGATAACCATCACCTTACCTCCGCATTTCACCGGATTTTCTCCATTCTTTGTCTTCACAGGTACGTGACCGTTGATGATTCTCGATTTCTTTGTATCCATACCGAATTCCATGAGAACACGATCCATCACTTCTTCATTTTCCAGGAATGTATAATACGGATTTTTATGTTCCTTGTGCAGTTCTACTTCATTCAGAAAATACCGTTCAAATGTAGCCATCTTATCTTTTGCAAACAAAGGTGAATTCTCACCCTGCCAGATATACCACATCAGATCCCGCCCTTTTGCACGTTCCTTCGGATCAATTGCAAAAAATCCTTTTCTCACATAGGAATCCATAAAATCATACAACGCTTTTCCTTTATAGGTCTTGCCATAAATCGTTACTTCTTTCAGATTTCCGTCTTCTGTAAGCGGCACACATCCATGATACAGAAGATTTGAATTGTAGATCTTGTACAGCGATCCTTTGCTAAGAAGAAATCGCATATGCCGCTGGAGTTTCTCACAGTTCTGGAAAGCTGAAACAAGACGTTCCATGATTTCCTCCTCTTCCGGCGACAACGCATACGGGTCAGCCGGATCGATCGTCGGGAAATAATCATCCAGCATGGTGTATTCCTTATCTTCAATTACAATCGTTCCCTTTTCATAATTGATCTTATGCAGGAAATTCCGTTTTTCAAATCCAAATTCCGGATATACTTTAGACATCTGTCCTTCAATCTTGAACTGAATAATTGAAATCGCTTTATGAAGCTTCATATTCAATTCCATTTCCTGAGCGCCGTCGGCACCGCTTCCTTTCAATTTAAAACACTCACACGGATCTTTCGCATATTTTTTCCACGCAAAAGTCGCAAGCGGAAGTAAATTGATTCCATATCCATCTTCCAGGATATCCAGATTACCGTATCTTGCACAGATTCGGATTACATTTGCAATACAGCATTTCTGCCCAGCTGCCGCTCCCATCCAGAGGACGTCATGATTCCCCCACTGGATATCTACCGAATGATGTTCCATCAGCTTGTCCATAATCAGATGCGGTCCCGGACCTCTGTCGTAAATATCACCGACAATATGAAGATGATCCACAACAAGCCTCTGAATCAGTTCACAAAGTGCTACAATAAACTCCTCTGCTCTTCCGATGCGGATAATGGTACTGATAATGGACGCATAATAAGATTCCTTATCTGCCAGTCCCTGCTTTTCTGTAATCAATTCTTCAATTACATAAGAGAAATCCTTCGGAAGCGCCTTTCTCACTTTGGAGCGGGTATACTTGCTTGCCGCTCTCTTACTGATCTCGATCAAACGGTAGAGCGTAATCTTATACCAGTCATCCATATTCGGTTCTGTCTCACGGATCTTTTCCATCTTCTCCCGTGGATAGTAGATCAGTGTTGCCAGTGTCTGCTTATCTCTCGCACTCATCGTGTTTGCAAACACATCATCGATCTTCCGCTTTACAGAACCCGATCCGTTTTTGAGGACATGATTGAACGCCTCATATTCACCATGCACATCCGTTATAAAATGCTCCGTCCCCTTTGGAAGATTCAGAATCGCCTGAAGATTGATGATTTCGGTTGAGGCAGCTGCAATGGTAGGAAATAATTCCGCCAGACGTTCCAGATATTTTTCTTTTAATCCACTCATTTTCATATTCTCCCTGATATTCTTTTTCTAAAACTGAATCACATCACTCATATCATAATGACCTGCCGGCTTCCCTGCAAGGAACTTTGCAGCTTCCACTGCGCCCTTCCCAAAAACAGCTTTGGAGTAAGCCGTATGCTGGAACTCAATGACCTCATCCGCCCCCGCAAAGATGACATCATGCTGTCCCACAATCGTTCCGCCACGCACAGCCACGATTCCGATCTCATTCTTTTCACGTTTTTTGCGTTCCTTGCTTCTGTCATAATTATAGGTATACTTTTCATCCAGTGCTTCATTGATCGAATCTGCAAGTGCAATCGCGGTTCCGCTCGGTGCGTCCACCTTCTGATTATGATGCTTTTCCACCAGTTCGATATCAAACCCTGCCGGTGAGAGGACTTTCGCTGCTTCCTTCAATAATTTCATCAACAAATTGATTCCCAGCGACATGTTCGCTGACCGAAGCACTGCTGTTGACTCCGATGCCTTGTCTACTTTTGCGAGCTGTTCCTCGGAAAGCCCTGTCGTACAGAGTACAACCGGAAGTTTTCTTGCAACACACTCGTCGAGAAGTGCGTTCACAGCCGATGCATTGGAAAAATCGATGACTACATCCGCCTCCACATCGCATTCTGCAAGAGTCTTAAATGTCGGATATGTATTTTCAATTCCTAAATACGCATCCACTCCTGCTACGATTTCAATCTGCTCATCATCCCTGACAAGTCCTGTAATGACCTGTCCCATTTTTCCGTTGCATCCATGCATAATTGCCCTTACCATCAATCCATTCCTCCTTTGGTTCTTTCATAAACATCGTAATTTTTTTCACAATTATCTTTATTTAACAAAAGGGCAGTGCCACCTTCCGGCAGCAAAGCCCTGTCCTATCAATCCCATTTTTACCATTACTGACTTCCAATTAAAGTACAGAAATTCCAAATTTCTTCATCTGTTCAGCTAATTTTGCAGTATTTGCTTCTGTCATCTCCGTGAGTGGCATACGAAGCGGTCCCACTTCCAGCCCCATCAGATTCAATGCCTTTTTTACTGGAATCGGATTGACTTCACAAAACAGCTTCTCGATCAGTGGAAGTGCAGCAAGCTGCATCCGGCAACTTTCTGCCACATTGCCTTTAAAGAAATTCTCACAGATATCATGTGTATAGTCCGGCGCAATATTGGCAAGTACAGAAATCACACCTTTTCCTCCGAGAGAAAGGATCGGAACGATCTGGTCATCATTTCCTGAATACAGATCAATCTTACCGTCCGTCAGATTCATAACTTTCGCAATCTGCGAAATATTTCCCGAAGCTTCTTTGATTCCCACAATGTTATCAACGGTTTTGTAAAGCTCTGCAGCAGTCTCCGGTGCGATATTTACACCGGTACGGCTTGCAACACTGTAAAGAATGATCGGCGCTTTCGCCTCCTTTGCCACCTGAGTGTAATGTGCAACCAGACCTGCCTGTGTACATTTATTATAATACGGAGTTACCAGAAGTAATCCGTCCGCCCCGTCTTCAACCGCTTCTCTCGACATCTGCACCGTTGTATATGTACTGTTGGACCCTGTTCCTGCAATGACCGGAACACGTCCTTTTACACGTTCAATCGTAAAACGGATACAGTCCATATGCTCCTCTTCCGACAAAGTAGAAGACTCTCCTGTAGTCCCACAAATAATAATACTATCTGTTCTATGATTACAGTGAAAATCCAGCAGTTCATCTAATTTATCGTAATTAATACTCTCATCATCATTAAATGGTGTTACGATTGCTACACCAGAACCGGTAAAAATAGACATAATATTCCTCCTGACTTACTTTTCTTGACTATTCACAGTTTATCATTATTTAAAAGCACTGTCAATCAAAGGATTTAGCAAAATATCTCTGCATTCATCTATTCCATACATTCCAGCTTACTTACAGACACCTCATAGGCAACTCTTTTCTCCGTCTCCGTCTCAGACAGTTTCTTCACATATTCCCTGCTCTGGATCCTGCCAAGAACCTGCACATGCTCTCCCACTTCAAATCCGGATGCATACCTTGCATTTCTTCCCCAGCAAATACATGGTATATAATCCGATTTTCCGTATGGTCTATTGACCGCAAGCAGAAGATCTGCAATTTCTCTTCCCAGCGGTGTCTTCCTGTAAATCGGCTCTTTACAGATATATCCATCCAACAGAATACTGTTCGTTTTCGAGCCGTCAGGCTCTTCTTCCATAAAGGAAATCTCCCGCACAAACACGGATAATACCAGACGGTTTTTCTGCTCCTCATGCCGGTTGTAGGACCGGAACTGACCGGATGCCATAATAAATTCTCCTGTATAGTCCTGCGTCACATCGATCAGCCGTTCTGAGACCATCAGAGGAATACGGTCGCAGGAATTGCTGAGCCTTTTCACCAATACCTCCACGATGTAGAATCCTTCACCAAACACCTCGTGACTGAACTCAAATTCGGATGCAACCTGCCCCATAATTGTTACCTGGTTGTTTTCAATAATCTTATCTGACATAGCGTCGTAAATCTCCTTCCTTTTCGTTGGCGTACTTCCGCAGCATTTTTTCCCGGTATAGCTGGCATTTTACCGCACACATTTCACCGGACACATTTATATATCTATGAATCACCCATTTGTTTTAGAACTAAAAATTGAAAATTTTTGATAGTACTTGTAAAATTCCAGAAATGTGATAAACTAAACAAGTTACAACATTATATAGGTAAGAAGAAGGGTAAAAGAACATGAATACAAAGCGTGAAGACATTAGAAATATTGCAATCATCGCCCATGTTGACCACGGTAAAACAACACTGGTGGATGAACTTTTGAAACAGAGCGGCGTATTCCGTGCAAATCAGGAAGTAGCCGAACGTGTCATGGACTCCAACGATATCGAACGTGAGCGCGGCATCACAATTCTTTCCAAAAACACAGCCGTTTTCTATAAAAATACAAAGATCAATATCATTGATACACCCGGCCATGCCGATTTCGGCGGTGAAGTGGAACGAGTTCTCAAAATGGTCAACGGTGTCATTCTTGTTGTTGACGCATTTGAAGGAGCAATGCCTCAGACCAAGTTCGTTCTGAAAAAAGCACTGGCACTGAAGCTTCCGGTCATCGTCTGTATCAATAAGATTGACCGTCCCGAAGCACGGCCGGATGGCGTCATCGATGAAGTACTGGAACTGCTGATTGATCTGGGTGCTTCCGATGATCAGCTTGACTGTCCGTTCATCTATGCATCTGCAAGAGACGGATATGCCACCTACAATGAGGATGATGAACCGAAGGATATGACTCCTCTTTTTGAGATGATCCTGGATTATATTCCTGCACCGGAGGGCGATCCGGATGCCGGCACACAGGTACTGATCAGTACCATCGATTACAACGAGTACGTCGGAAGAATCGGTGTCGGCAAAGTAGACAACGGTACCATCGCCGTGAATCAGGACGTGATCGTTGTCAACCATCACGACCCAGACAAGCAGAAGAAAGTGAAGATCAGCAAACTCTACGAGTTTGACGGACTGAATAAAGTAGAAGTTAAAAAAGCGACTATCGGCTCAATCGTGGCAATTTCCGGTATTGCAGACATTTCCATCGGTGATACGATCTGTTCTGTCGACCAGCCAAGGCCAATCGAATTCCAGAAAATCTCCGAACCTACCATCGCCATGCAGTTCATCGTAAACGACAGTCCATTTGCCGGTCAGGAAGGAAAATTTGTGACTTCCCGCCACATTCGCGAACGTTTATTCCGGGAACTGAATACCGATGTCAGTCTGCGTGTGGAAGAGACCGAGAATACCGACAGCTTCAAAGTTTCCGGAAGAGGTGAACTTCACCTTTCCGTTCTCATCGAAAATATGCGCCGTGAAGGCTATGAATTCGCAGTCAGCAAGGCAGAAGTATTATATAAGACCGATGAAAACGGCAAGAAGCTGGAACCGATGGAGCTTGCTTACATTGATGTTCCGGACGAGTTCACTGGAGTCGTTATCGACAAGCTTAGTCAGAGAAAGGGGGAACTCCGCAATATGGGTATGTCCAACGGCGGTTACACCCGAATGGAATTCTCCATTCCTGCCCGCGGCCTCATCGGATACCGCGGCGATTTTCTGACCGACACCAAAGGAAACGGAATCATGAATACTGCCTTCGACGGCTATGCCCCATATAAAGGTGACATCCAGTACAGAAATCAGGGTTCTCTGATTGCATTTGAAACAGGAGAAGCCGTTGCATATGGTCTTTTCAATGCACAGGATCGCGGTACCCTGTTTATCGGACCGGGCGAAAAGGTATACGCCGGTATGGTTGTCGGTCAGAATGCCAAAACTGACGATATCGAGCTGAACGTCTGCAAGACCAAGCATCTGACAAATACTCGTTCTTCCAGCGCCGACGAAGCACTGAAACTTACACCACCTAAGGTCCTGAGTCTTGAAGAAGCCCTCGATTTCATCGATACCGACGAATTGCTGGAAGTAACTCCGAAATCCTTACGTATCCGCAAAAAGATCCTGGATCCTAAAATGCGTAAACGAGGAATCAGCTAATGAGTTTTTTATGGACACTTTCCGGAATACGTACCCCGCTTCTTGACACGATTTTCCAGCTCATCACGTTTCTCGCGCAGGAGCTGGTCATCATCGCTGTCATCTGTGCACTGTACTGGTGCATCGACAAGAAGCTGGCCGTTCAGATCGGATTCAACTATTTATGCGCAGGACTTCTTGTGCAAAGCCTGAAGATTACGTTCCGGATCCCGCGTCCTTGGGTACTGGATCCGGAATTTAAAGCTGTGGAAAGTGCCATCCCGGCTGCCACAGGGTACTCCTTTCCCAGCGGGCACACACAGAGCGGAACAAGCCTCTTTGCGACACTTGCCATCAACGCCGAAAAATGGTACTGGAAATGTATTTTCGTGCTTACATTTCTTCTGATCGGATTCTCACGGATGTACCTGGGATGCCATACGCCGAAGGACGTGATCACTGCTATGGTGATATCACTCTTCTTTGCCTGGTTTACGCGGAAATACCTGGAACGCTTCACTTCCAATTCGAAATGGACCGGTATCATCACCCTGATCATTATATTGGCAGCCGCACTGGTCTGCATCCAGTCCGCGTACCTTTATAGAAACCAAACGATCGAGTATCGTTACGTGACCGATTGTTTCAAAGCATCCGGCGCCGCACTCGGCTTTGCCGCAGGCTGGTATCTGGAAAATAAAACGCTCCGCTTCTCCCCGAAGGCAAATAACCCTTCCCGGAACGTACTTCTGCTCCGCTATGTGGTCGGGCTTGCACTGACAGTCGTTTTGAAGCTGGTGTTGAAAATCCTTCTTGGGAGCACTCTGATTGGCGAAATGATTCAGTATGGCATTATCATTTTCTGGGTGATTTTCGTATATCCCTGGATATTCAGTCGAAAAATGAAATTTTTATAAAAGAAATAAAAGAACTGTAAAAGAGTAAGAACCGGACTAGTTTCCAGTAAATTCTCCTTTACAGTTCTTTGTTTATTCGATAGAATGAAATTATCAATCAATTTATTTCATAAGGGGGAAATGTATGAAAAAGTATGCTACCGCAATTTTAAGGAAAATGTCTTCATTTCTGGAGATTTTCATCTCGGTCGTGCTTACAGTCAGCATTATACTTGTTGCTGTAAAGCTCGCGATGTCATTGAAAAATATCCCGAATTTTGACATGTATCCGAACTACAGTGATCTTCTGGAAAACTGTCTGAGCCTGATCATTGGTGTCGAAATGATACGAATGCTCTATCAGCAGACACCTTCAACCGTATTTGAAGTTCTGCTTTTTGCCATTGCACGACAAATCATCGTAGAACACTCTAATCCGGTTGCCACCCTGATCGGCGTGATTTCCATCGCGATTCTCTTTGCAACACGTAAATTCCTGTTTGTGGAATTCGATGAATCCGAGCGAGTGATCTTCCGGGCTACCTCAAAGGCAAAGCATGTAAACTCCATCATCCATGTACATATTCCATGTGAGGACAATCAGACACTTCGGGATGTACTCCATAAGCGATTTGAGGAAGAACAGACCGAGATTGGAGTCGGTGCATGTACCTATTTCGATAATTTTGGGCTCCGTGTGGCAAAGATGCATAACGGCGATATATCCCGGGTCGAAGTAATCCGCTCCATTCATTAAGCCAAAATTTATTCTTTTTTCATTGCATGTCCATAGTGAAATAGAGTATAATATTTATAGATTCATAGAACAGTGATTCTATTCTATGGAATGCTCTTATGAGGTGCGTCCGGCACCCTGCATAGGAAATACAAACAAAAGGAGTTGAGCTGTATGAAATTTATCATTAGCGGAAGAAACATCGAAATCACACCAGGTCTCAGACAGGCCGTAGAACAGAAGCTTGGGAAGCTTGAAAGGTATTTTACTCCTGAAACAGAAATCATCGTAACCTTAAGTGTCGAAAAGGAACGTCAGAAAATCGAGGTCACAATCCCTGTCAAGGGCAACATTATCCGCTCTGAACAGGTAAGCAGTGATATGTACGTATCCATCGATTTAGTAGAAGAGATTATCGAGCGCCAGCTTCGAAAGTATAAAACAAAACTCATTGCCAAACATCAGGGTGGACATGACTTCCGCCAGGAATTCATCGATGAAGAGACCAATGCCGAACCGAATCCGGAAGAAATCCAGATCGTCCGCACAAAGCGCTTCGGAATCAAACCGATGTTCCCGGAAGATGCCTGCATCCAGATGGAACTTCTCGGACACAACTTCTACGTGTTCAGCAACGCAGAGACTGATGAAGTCAATGTTGTATATAAGAGAAAGAATGGTACTTACGGACTGATTGAACCTGAATTTCAATAAACATAATCGAATATAGTATAAAGAATGCTGGTCACTTATGTGACCAGCATTTTACTTCAAAGCAGCGTTATTCAATCTCTTTTTTATCCAATCGGAAATATCTCAATCTTCCCGTCAATATCCGCGAAATAACACATATCACCGGATTCCAGCTTCGCCTGTCCGTTTGTTCCTTCCGTAATCTCAGCCAACACTTCCCGTTCCTCCTCCTCCGGAATCAGAACATGAATCTTAACACTGTCCGTATATTCCGTATCTCGCACAAAAAGTTTACGTTGTGCCAGAATGTACTGGATCTTTCCAAGTCCCGTATAATCTGTCCCGATCACATATTCTTTCCCAAGGTATTTTGTAATCACAGTGCTCGCCAACAGACCGGCTTTCGTTGCGGCCTGATAAGCCCTCACCAAACCTCCGGTTCCCAAAAGGGTCCCACCGAAATACCGTGTCACCACGACTGCCGTATCATGAAGCTCTTCTCCCATCAGGACATCCAGCATCGGTTTCCCTGCTGTTCCGCCAGGTTCTCCATCATCACTGCACCGTTGGATCTCGAAATGTTCTCCGATCACATAAGCAAAACAGTTATGCGTTGCATTCCAGTATTTCTTTCTCATCTGCTCGATAAAACCAATCGCCTCTTCCTCACTGTGCACCGGCAAAACCGTAGCAATAAATCTGGACTTTTTTTCCGTAATTTCGCCTTCGCTTCCTTCAAACACTGTCCTATATTTCTTAAGCATCCTTATTCTTTCCCTTCATCTGCGAATTATAATTCCTATGACAAGTATACAAATCCTGATTACCAGATGCAAGACAATTACAAAAATATTACAAATCAACACGATTCGACAAGAATTCGGAAGTTTTTCTTAATTTTCTCATAGGTAATAAGGAAGTTTTTATTTTTCGCTTTATTTAGATTGGTATATTTGCTATAATAAATCAATATGAAGGAGGCAATGTTCATGAATTATGGAAAAAGAAGCGCTTCTAAAAAGCAAAAAAATATTACTTCCAAAGCAAATATGCGAAAGAAAAAAATAGGTGTGCGCCTATTTAAAGGTTTTTTACTCTGTATTGCCGTTGTATGTATCGCAGGCGCAGCAGGTGCCGGGCTTCTGGTAAAACGAATCATTGATAATGCACCGGAGATTACTCCTTCCAGCATCAAACCAGAGGGATATACTTCTGTTGCCTATGCGGATGACAATGCAACGATCATCGAAGATTTCAAGCAGGCCGGTTCCAACCGCGTTTATGTGACAATCGATGAAATTCCGGAAGATCTTCAGCATGCATTTGTTGCTGTCGAAGACTCCCGGTTTTATCAGCACAACGGGATTGACCCCCAGGGAATTCTTCGAGCTGCTGTAGTAGGACTTACAAGCGGACATTTTTCGGAAGGAGCCAGTACAATTACCCAGCAGCTTATTAAGAACAATGTATTTCCAGACTTCATTAATGAAAGTCAGTTGGAAAAGGTTGAACGTAAATTGCAGGAACAGTATCTTGCCCTGCAGCTTGAAAAGCAGCTGAGTAAGGAAGAGATTCTTGAAAGTTATCTCAATACCATTAACCTTGGTCAGAACACATTGGGAGTACAAGCTGCAGCCAAACGTTATTTTGGCAAGGATGTATCCGATCTAACGCTTTCCGAATGCGCAACGATTGCTGCAATTACCAAGAGTCCGGGTGGTTATAACCCAATCACGAACCCAGAGAAAAATGCAGAACGTCGGAAGAAAGTGCTGGACGATATGTTGGAACAAGGGTATATTGATCAAGCTGAACACGATGAGGCACTGGCCGATGATGTTTACTCCCGAATTCAAACGGTGAACACCCAGGTTTTGGAAGAAACGCGTGTTACTTCTTATTTTGTTGATGCACTGATCGACCAGCTGATGGATGATTTGACCTCCGCCGATGGTCTCGGCTATACAGAGACTCAGGCTTACAACGCGATTTACAGCGGCGGTCTCAGCATTTACACAACTCAGAATCTGACGATTCAGGGAATCTGTGACGATGAGCTCAACAACGATGACAATTTCCCATCGAAAACGACCTGGGATCTTGACTACGCATTGACCGTCACCAGGGCAGATGAAGCGCAGACACAGGAAAACTATTCCTTAGGAAATGTAAAGCAATATAATGGTGTGGATTCCAAGTATTTATATAGTTCAAAAGAGGAAGCTTACCAACACATCGAAGCTTTTAAGGCAAGCATCGCCCAGGAGGGAGATACCTATGATGAATACGTGAATCTCGCTCCGCAGCCACAGGCTTCTGTCTGTATCATTGACCAAAGCAACGGTCATATTAAAGCAATGGTCGGAGGGCGTGGCGAGAAAACCACAAACCGTGGACTGAACCGTGCTTACGGCACGACTCGTCAGGCCGGTTCCTGCTTTAAGATTCTTGCTGTTTACGCACCGGCCCTCGACAGTGCAGGTAAGACTCTTGCAGATGTCGAAGTGGACGAGCCATATTACTATCAATCCAATCCAGACAAGCAGGTTCACAACTGGTGGGGCGATTCCTACCGCGGTGCGGTAACGCTTCGGAAAGCAATTGAACAGTCTATGAACGTTATCGCCGTAAAAGTGATCAACGAAATTTCCGTTTCACTTGGCTATGAATATGTAGAGAAATTCGGTATCACCACTCTTTCGAAAGATAAGGATATGGTAGAATCCCTTGCGCTTGGTGGTGTATCACACGGTGTATACAATTATGAACTGACCGCCGCTTATGCCGCAATCGCCAACGGCGGCGTCTATAATAAGCCGATTCTTTACACAAAAGTACTGGATCATGACGGTAATGTGCTGATTGATAATACCAAAAACGAATCGAAAACCATCATCAAAGATACGACTGCTGCCCTCCTGACACTCGCGATGGAAGATGTTGTAACAAAGGGTACTGCAGCACCGTATGCCCAGCTTGAAAATATGCCGGCAGCCGGAAAATCCGGTACAACTTCTGATAATAAGGATCTATGGTTTGCCGGATATACACCTTATTATACCTGTTCCATCTGGATGGGATATGATAACAACCAATCGCTCAGTGACACAAGCTGGTACTACCACGAGCGAATCTGGTCCAATATTATGGATAGAATTAACAGCGCCCTTGGTCTGGCCTATAAAGATTTCACAATGCCATCTTCTCTGGTAAGAAGAACCATCTGTACTGAGACCGGACTACTTGCTTTATCTGATGAATGTCCTTCCATGACAGAATGGTTTGCTCCGGGCACTTATCCGACGGAAACTTGTCCGGGACACGAGCCGGTAGAACCCGAAGAGCCCGAAGAACCGGATGATTCTGAGAATCCGGATGATGGAGGAGGAAGCGGAAACGGCGGAAACAGCGGAAACGGCGGAAATGGAAGTGGAAATGGAGGAAATAGCAGCGGCAATGGCGGTGGAACGCCCACCCCAACAGAGCCTACCACTCCGACAGAGCCTACCACTCCGACAGAGCCTACTACTCCGACGGATCCAACCACTCCAACAGACCCAGGCACATCAGATCAATAGAATAATCCAAAATATCAAAAGGGACGTAACACGAATTATCATTGCGTGTTACGTCCCTTTTTTAACTATCAAACTTGTTTCTTCTGCTTTCCATATGTACTTATTTAAGGATCATCTTAGCCGCCCCACAGATTCCTGCATCATTTCCGAGCTGTGCAAGAGCAAACTGTGTTTCCCTGTTTGCGAAGAATGCTCTTTCCTTAAATGGCCCCTCGATATAGTCGAAAAGGATTTCTCCGGCTCTTGATACTCCTCCCCCAATTACAATGACTGCAGGATCACATGCTGCCGCAAGATTGGCAAGTGCATATCCCAGATATTTTCCAAACTCTTTTGCGACTTCAATTGCTGCCTTGTCATCTTTTTTTACAGCATCAAACACTTCTTTTGCACTGAGTTCCGTAACATCACGCAGCAAACTCGGCTCCTCGTCTTGCGCAAGACGTTTCCGGGCAAGTCTAACAATCCCCGTCGCTGATGCGTATTGTTCCAGACATCCTCTGTTACCACATCCGCAGGGTTCCGTCTCTTCATAATTCACACAAATGTGTCCTATTTCACCGCCTGCTCCATGCTTTCCTATCACACACTCACCGTTGATAATGACTCCTCCACCTACGCCGGTTCCGAGCGTAACCATGACCATGTTGCGATGTCCCTGGCCTCCACCGAGCCACATTTCTCCCAACGCAGCTACATTGGCATCATTTCCCGTAGCAACATGGATTCCGGTCAGTTCCTCCAACTCACGCTTCACTTCCTTGTATCCCCATCCGAGATTTGCGGTATTCGACACAATCCCGTCTTCTGTGACCGGTGCCGGAATTCCAAGCCCGATTCCGAGAATCTGCTGTTTCTCAAGTCCAAACTCCATCATTTTCTTATTAATTGCTTTTGTAACATCCGGAAGAATTGCTTCCCCTGCGTTCTCCGTTCTGGTCTTGATTTCCCATTTATCAACCATCTTTCCATCAAACTGGAACAATCCCATTTTGATTGTCGTTCCTCCAATGTCAACTCCAAAACAATAATTCATTTTCTTTTCTCCTTCTTTTATCTAATTACTTTTTTTGCAGATTTTCCTGAACACGCCGGTATAATTCTTGAGCAGCGTTATACCCCATCTGTTTCTGCCTATGGTTGACAGCTGCCGACTCGACGATAATTGCCAGATTTCTTCCCGGACGAATCGGAATACTATGGCAAACAATGCGGTTGCCCAGGAATTCCGTATATTCTTCTGTAAGTCCAAGACGGTCGTACTCTTTATCCTTATTCCAGTCTTCCAACGTAATCGCCAGATCGATATTCTGTGTTTCTTTCACACTCTGTACACCGAACAAAGTTTTCACATCAATGATTCCGATTCCCCTCAGCTCAATAAAATGTCTTGTAATATTCGGTGCCATTCCGACCAGAGTATCATCACTGACTTTATGGATTTCAACCACATCGTCCGTTACAAGACGATGTCCTCTCTTGATCAGTTCCAGCGCAGCCTCACTCTTTCCAATTCCGCTTTCACCCATAATCAGGACACCGACACCATACACCTCAACCAGAACGCCGTGTATAGAAATGCAAGGTGCAAGTTCTACGTTCAACCAGCGAATGATCTCCGCTGTAAATGCCGAAGTCGGCTTGTCCGTAATAAACACCGGAGTCCCTGTTTCCACTGCTTTCTCAAGAAATACTTTGTCCGGCATCAATTCCCGACAGAAAATGAAGCAAGGAACGCCATAAGACATCAACGTAACATAGATCTTTTCTCTCTGCTCCTCTGACAGTGTCTCCAGATACGTATACTCCACATATCCGATTATCTGCACTCTCTGAGACTCAAAATGATCAAAAAAACCTGCCAGCTGAAGTGCCGGTCTGTTGATATCCGGAATCTTTACTTCACGTTTTGTCAGATCCACTTCCGGTGTCAGATTCTTCAACTTCATTTTTTCCACGATTCTCTGTAACTCAACTCCCATTGTCTGTTCTCCTTTTCCTTTATCTTTTTTCCAGGGATTCATCCTGATCTTTTGTGTCACTCCTAAAGAAATTATACACGCTTCGTGCCGATTTTTCATCCATAGATGGAATTTTTTTCAAATCTTCTATTTCAGCTTTTTTTATTTCATCCAATCCCACAAAATTCTTCATAAGCGCTTTTCTCCTTGCCGGTCCGATACCGGGGATATCATCCAGAATCGAATGAACCTGGCCTTGTCCACGCAGCTTTCTGTGGAATTCAATTGCAAAACGGTGTGCTTCATCCTGGATTCTGGTAATCAGCCGAAAAGCCTCTGAATTTCGATCAATTGGCAGTTCCTCATTATTATAATATAATCCCCTGGTCCGGTGATGGTCATCCTTTACCATACCGCAGACCGGAATCGCAAGATGCAGTTCATCCAGAACTTCCAGCGCCACATTCACCTGACCTTTTCCTCCGTCCATCAGGATCAGATCCGGAAATACCTGGAAACTTCCAAGTTCCTTCCCACTCTTCTGTTCATCCAGTCCATGAAGGAATCTTCTGGTCAACACTTCTCTCATACTGGCATAATCATCTGCTCCCTGAACTCCTTTGATCTTAAATTTTCTGTAATCATTACGTTTCGGTTTTCCACGCTCATATACTACCATGGATCCCACTGAATCAAATCCATTCGTATTGGAAATATCAAAAGCCTCCATCCTCAAAATATTTTGAAGTCCCAGAATACTCTCAATCTCCTTGACCGCCCCGATCGTTCTTCCCTCTTCTCTCTTCAGCCTTTCCTTATCCTTTGCAAGAACCAGCTGCGCATTCTTTGCGGCAAGTTCCACAAGTTTCTCTTTTTCTCCTTTTTTTGGGACCCGCAAATGCACTTTATGCCCTCTCTTCTGCCCCAACCATTGTTCCAGAATGTCCTGGTCTTCCGGTTCTTCCGGAAGCATCAGCTCTCCCGGTATATAAGGTGTAGCAGCATAAAACTGTTTGATAAAACTGGATAGGATCTCACTTACTCCATCTCCTTTTGCAATTCTGAGATAGAAATGATCACGTCCGATCAGCCTGCCGCTGCGAATAAAAAATACCTGGATCACCGCATCCTCCTGCTCTCTCGCAAGCGCAATAATATCCCGATCTTCTCCTCCTGTATCTGTAATCTTCTGTTTTTGGGCAATCTGTCTGACACTTCCGATCAGTTCCCGGTATTCGATTGCTTTCTCAAATTCCAGATTATCCGATGCCTCCATCATCTTCTGTTCCAGATCTCCCAGTATCTTCTCATAGTTTCCATTCAGGAACTTCAGCACCTCATCTACCGACTTTTTGTATTCTTCCTGAGAAATATACCCCTGACATGGAGCATCGCATTGCTTGATATGGTGGTAAAGGCACGGCCGCTCCTTTCCGATATCCTTGGGAAGGCTTCTGTTGCAGCTTCTCAAATGATACAGCTTCCGTACCAGTTCAATCGTATCCTTCACTGCAGTCACACTCGTATAAGGGCCAAAATATTTAGCCTTATCTTTCTTCATCTGACGGGCCATCATAATTCTCGGGTATGCCTCATTTACCGTAACTTTGATAAAAGGATAGCTTTTGTCATCCATCAGCATGGTATTGTATTTCGGGCGGTATTCCTTGATCAAATTACATTCCAGCACTAACGCTTCCAACTCAGAATCTGTGACAATATACTCGAAACGAGTAATGTGTGTCACCATCTGTTCAATCTTCACACCCTTATTACGGCTACTCTGAAAATACTGCCGGACACGATTCTTCAGGCTGATCGCCTTTCCTACATAAATGATCTCATCCTTTTCATCATGCATCAGATAAACGCCCGGACGTCCGGGCAGTTTCTTTAATTCTTCTTCAATAATAAATGTCTGATTTTCCATAGTCCTATTATACTTGTCCGCAGGGAATAATACAAGTGACAAAACGGCGGTCCGCTAAAATCAAGCTGACCGCCGCAAAATATACTTCTATTTATCTGTTCTTAGGAAGAATGAATCCATCCTCATCTTTTTCAGTTTCATTTCCTGAATTGTTTTCTTGATCCAGAAGTCTCTGTTCCTTCTCTTTTGCAGGAAGTTCTCCTGCTTTTTTTGTCTCATCTTCTTCAGGCTCCGGAATTCCTTCGCATTTTCTGAAGATCTTCATGAATTCTTTTCCGGTAATCGTCTCTTCACGAATCAGGAATTCAGCAATCTGATCCATTGTATCACGATGCTCGGATAACAAACGTTTGGCTTCTGCATAAGCCCCTTTCAGCATTTTCATGACTTCCTGATCAATCTCAGAAGCTGTTGCTTCTCCGCAGTTCATGACCGGACGTCCGTCCAGATAACGATTCTGAACTGATTCCAGACCGATCAAGCCGAATTTCTCTGACATACCATACTGTGTAACCATAGCACGTGCAATTCTGGTTGCCTGCTCAATATCGTTGGACGCTCCAGTCGTTACCGTATCGAACACGATTTCTTCCGCGGCACGGCCCGCGAGCATTCCCACCAGCATCGCTTCCAGTTCTGCCTTGGTATTCAGGAACTTCTCTTCTTCCGGTGTATGCATTACATACCCGAGCGCTCCCATCGTTCTTGGAACGATTGTAATCTTCTGCACCGGTTCAGCGTCCTTCTGCAGAGCACTTACCAGGGCATGTCCCACCTCATGGTAAGACACGATCCGGCGCTCTTTCTGACTCATGATCCGGTCTTTCTTCTCCTTACCTACAAGAACCAC
Source organism: Bariatricus sp. HCP28S3_A4 (assembly GCF_052066395.1). Classification (NCBI taxonomy): domain Bacteria; kingdom Bacillati; phylum Bacillota; class Clostridia; order Lachnospirales; family Lachnospiraceae; genus Bariatricus; species Bariatricus sp. HCP28S3_A4. Next base: position 41,918 of record NZ_JBQHSE010000022.1, read on the forward strand.
TTCCACTGCCTCAAAAAGGTCTGCCTGTGATACAACCTGACGCCCGTTCTTCACTGCATTGATGGCAGCCTCATTGATCATATTTGCAAGATCTGATCCCACCGCTCCTGAAGTTGCAAGCGCAATTTCTTCCAGATTCACGGTCTCATCCATCTTGACATCTTTCGAATGTACCTTGAGGACATCAATTCGTCCTTTCAGATCCGGCTTGTCAACGATGATCCGACGATCAAAACGTCCCGGACGAAGCAACGCCGGATCCAGGATCTCCGGACGGTTCGTAGCTGCAAGAAGCAACAACCCTTTATTTGTATCGAATCCATCCATTTCCGCAAGAAGCTGATTCAACGTCTGCTCACGCTCATCGTTTCCGCCGAGCTGGCTGTCCCTGCTCTTACCGATTGCATCGATCTCATCGATGAAGATGATACACGGAGCCATCTGCTGAGCCTGTTTGAAAAGGTCTCGCACTCTGGAAGCACCTACACCGACATACATCTCAACAAACGCAGAACCGGACAAAGAAAAGAACGGCACATTCGCCTCACCAGCAACCGCTTTCGCAAGAAGAGTCTTACCTGTTCCCGGAGGTCCCACAAGCAGTGCACCTTTCGGAAGTTTCGCACCGATACCGGTATATTTCCCTGGATTATGAAGGAAATCTACTACTTCCTGCAGAGATTCCTTTGCCTCATCCTGTCCGGCAACATCCTTAAATGTAACACCGGTAGACTTTTCCACATACATCTTGGCATTGCTCTTACCGATCCCCATCACTCCGCCGCCTTTCGACATTCCTCTCATCAGATAGATGGCCATCCCGATCAGAAATACGAACGGAAGCACTGTTGCAAGGAGGTTCATAACAATGTATGGTGTAGAATCCGGTATCTCGTGGCTGAGCTTCACGCCGGCATCCAGCAGTTTCTGTGTAAGGTTCGGATCATCTACAACTCCAGTATAATACTCTTTTTCAGAAGCAAAGATACTCTTTTTATCTTCCTCCTGATTCTCTTTTACAGCACCCTCAACCACTCCGCTCTCATCAGTTGCCTTATCCTTCTCCGCTGCGATCTCACTCTCGCTCTTCGGTTTGATCACGATCCGGTCTGATTCAATCACAACTTCCTTCACTTCTCCGTCCTCAACCATCTCCATAAAACGGTCATAAGAGATTTCCTGCGCATTATCGTCATCACGCATCTGGAAAAAGGAAAACATAAGAACTGCAACAAGAAGAAGTATGAAAATCAGCATATTCATTCCCTGACGATTGTTCTTATTATTAGGGTTTCCGTTTCTATTGTTAGGATTATTCCTGTTATTTTGATTATTCATAAGTATCCTCCTAGTTTTCATCTCTTCTATTATAAGTAGCTCAAAAACATAAATCAATAAAAAGATTATGAAAAGATTGTAAAAATGACATATACTATAGTATACTGTTAAGTGGAATGTCAATAATACACGCAGAGAGGGATGGTAACCAATGAAAATCGGATTTGACAATGAAAAATATCTTAGCATGCAGTCTTCACATATTCGTGAACGTATCAATAAATTTGACAACAAGCTTTACCTCGAATTCGGTGGAAAGCTTTTTGATGACTACCATGCAGCCAGAGTTCTTCCCGGTTTTATGCCGGACAGCAAGCTCCGCCTTCTTAAAGAACTTTCAGATACTGCCGAGATCGTCATCGTCATAAGCGCTGCCGACATAGAAGCAAACAAAGTACGCGGTGATCTGGGGATCACGTATGACACAGACGTTCTGCGTCTGAAGGACTCCTTTGAAGAAAACGGCCTCTATGTAGGAAGTGTTGTAATCACGCAATATTCCGGTCAGAACAGTGCACATCTGTTCAAAGGACGTCTGGAAAAGATGGGAATTAAAGTTTATATTCATTATATGATAGAAGGGTATCCTTCCAATATACCACTGATCGTCAGTGACGAAGGATACGGTAAGAATGATTATATTGAAACCACTCGCCCCTTGGTTGTTATCACAGCACCAGGACCGGGAAGCGGCAAGATGGCGACATGCCTCTCCCAGCTCTATCACGAACACAAACGCGGAATCCACGCTGGATATGCGAAATTTGAGACATTTCCGATCTGGAACATACCGCTCAAACATCCAGTCAATCTTGCCTATGAGGCTGCGACGGCCGATCTGAACGATGTCAACATGATTGATCCGTTCCATCTGGAAGCATATGGAGAAACCACAGTCAACTACAATCGTGACGTAGAGATTTTTCCGGTACTTTGTGCAATATTTGAGCGCATCTACGGAAGTAGTCCTTACAAATCTCCAACTGATATGGGTGTCAATATGGCCGGGAACTGTATCTGCGACGATGAAGTCTGCCGCGAGGCATCCAAGCAGGAGATCATCCGCCGTTATTATCATACTATGGACCGCTTTCTTGCCGGAAGCTGTCCACGTGAAGAAGCCTATAAAATTGAACTTCTTATGAATCAGGCTGGCGTTACCGTACACGACCGCAAGGTAGTAGATGCCGCACTGGATCTAGCCGCCGAGACCGACGGACCTGCCGCAGCACTGGAGCTTCCGGACGGAAAAATCGTAACCGGTAAGACTTCCAAACTTCTCGGTGCTTCAGCCGCCCTGATTCTGAATGCATTAAAAGAGCTTGCAGGCATTGATCACAGTGTACATGTGATCTCTCCGGCAGCAATCGAGCCGATTCAGAAAGTCAAGACAGAATATCTTGGAAGCCGCAATCCGCGTCTTCACATCGACGAAGTCCTGATCGCACTTTCCATCAGCGCTTCTACTGACCCTGTTGCAGAACTTGCCCTGAATCAGATTCCGAAGCTGAAAGGCTGTCAGGCGCACACCTCTGTCATGCTGGCAAATGTGGATGTCCGCCTGTTTCAGAAGCTTTCTATTCAGACAACTTCTGAGCCGAAATATGAGAAAAAACCAATTTACCAATAAGCACAAATTCACCATTCAAACTTTGTGATTTTTTTACACCCAGTCTGCAAAAAAAGATTGTATTTTCCTGTGGATTGGGTGTATACTTTTAAAGTATTTTATTTCACAATTATATTATTTACCGGTTTCATTTCGAACCGGGTTTGACGAGGAAGCCAAAGATTGATATCTTATGGTTTTTTTCGCTTTTTTTAGAGAAAAAATATAGTAATGGTATGAGCAGTATAGTATAAGGAGGTTATTATGGCAGTAAAATATGTATTTGTCACCGGAGGTGTTGTATCCGGTCTCGGCAAAGGAATCACAGCAGCATCCCTCGGTCGTCTTTTAAAAGCACGCGGCTACACGGTCACCATGCAGAAATTCGATCCATATATCAACATTGACCCGGGAACCATGAATCCGGTACAGCACGGAGAAGTATTCGTAACCGATGACGGTGCGGAAACCGATCTCGATCTCGGACATTATGAACGTTTTATTGATGAAAGTCTTACCAGAAATTCCAATGTTACAACCGGTAAAATTTACTGGTCTGTTCTGCAGAAGGAACGCCGGGGAGACTTCGGAGGAGGAACCGTCCAGGTCATTCCCCATATCACAAACGAAATCAAAAGCCGTTTTTACAGAAACCCAACCGCTACCGACACAGAGATTGCAATCATTGAAGTAGGCGGAACCGTAGGCGATATCGAAAGTCAGCCTTTCCTGGAATCGCTTCGTCAGTTCCAGCATGATATGGGGCATGAAAATGTCATCCTGATCCATGTAACCCTGATTCCGTATCTTCGCGCTTCTCAGGAAATGAAAACCAAACCGACTCAGGCAAGTGTAAAAGAGCTCCAGGGAATGGGCATTCAGCCGGATATTCTCGTCTGCCGTTCCGAACATCCGCTGGACGACGGCATCAAGGACAAAATCGCCCTGTTCTGTAATGTACCTGCAAGCCATGTTCTCCAGAATCTGGACGTAGAGTATCTTTACGAAGCACCGCTTGCCATGGAGGAGGAACACCTCGCATCAGTTGTGTGCGAATCCCTTCATCTTCCATGTCCGGAGCCGGACCTCAAGGACTGGAGAGAGATGGTAGACTGTCTGAAGCATCCTACTCAGGAAGTGACTGTAGCACTGGTCGGAAAATACATCCAGCTCCACGATGCCTATATCAGTGTAGTAGAAGCCTTAAAGCACGGCGGTATTTACAGTCATACTACCGTAAATATTAAATGGGTGGATTCAGAAACGGTAACTCCGGAGAATGTGGATACGATCCTATCCGATGTAAGCGGTATCCTCGTGCCGGGAGGTTTCGGAGACCGCGGTATAGACGGAAAGATCGAAGCAATCAGATACGCCCGCACACACAAAGTTCCATTTCTCGGTCTCTGTCTTGGCATGCAGCTTTCCATTGTGGAATTTGCAAGAAATGTGGTCGGATATCACGATGCACACAGTGTGGAACTGAAACCGGACACCACGCATCCTGTCATCCATATTATGCCGGATCAGATTGGCGTGGAAAATATTGGAGGGACCTTAAGACTGGGATCTTATCCTTGTGTTCTTGATGAGACAAGCAAGGCCTACTCGCTCTACGGCAAGAAAGAGATTTCCGAACGGCACCGCCACCGTTACGAAGTCAACAATGACTACCGTGATGTGCTGGAAAAGAACGGCATGAAGCTCTCCGGCTTATCTCCGGACGGAAGGATCGTGGAAATGATCGAGATTCCAGACCACCCATGGTTCATCGGGACTCAGGCTCATCCGGAACTAAAGTCTCGTCCAAACAAACCGCATCCGTTGTTTAAAGGTTTTGTAGAAGCCGCACTGGACTACCAGTCTTCTAAGAACTAATCCTTTATGTATTTGATTTAGTGCCTGAAGTTTGCCACTTCGGGCACTTTTTTTCTTTACCACATCTTTTCCCTCTGATATACTTATATTGGGAGTTATGAACCAGAAGGATATATTCACTTCGGGAACTACAAAAGTTTATCTAAAGGAGGAACAAGTAAACATGGGAACTTTCAAACCAATGCTGCTTACAACCCTGAAAGGCTATGACCGTTCACAGTTCATCAAGGATGTAACAGCTGGCATTATTGTGGCTATTATTGCGCTTCCGCTTTCTATCGCACTTGCACTTGCTTCCGGTGTGGGGCCGGAAGCCGGAATCTTCACCGCAATCGTAGCCGGATTCGTTATCTCTGCACTCGGGGGTAGTGCAGTACAAATCGCCGGGCCGACCGCAGCATTTGCAACCATCGTAGCCGGTATTGTCGCCAAAAGCGGCACCGACGGCCTCGCTGCGGCAACCATCCTTGCCGGAATCATTCTGGTCATTATGGGTATCTGCCATTTTGGCAGCTTAATCAAATTCATTCCATTTACAATCACTACCGGATTTACCGCAGGAATTGCCGTAACGATTGTCATTGGACAGCTCAAAGACTTCTGTGGTCTCACCTATCCGGAAGGCGTGAAGCCGATCGAGACTATGGAGAAACTGGAAGCATTTATCCAAAATATCTCTACCCTGAACATCCATGCCGTAATCGTCGGCCTCGTCAGTCTTGCCGTCCTGATCATCGCTCCATATTTTGCTAAGAAAATCCCGGGATCATTGATTGCCGTGATCGTCGGAATCCTGATGGTGAGATTCCTGCCTCTGAAGGTCAATACCATCGGGGATCTGTATACCATCAGTAACCGTCTGCCGTCATTCCATCTACCGTCCATGAGCTTTGAAATGATACGCACCGCACTTCCGGATGCATTTACCATCGCAGTGCTGGCAGCCATCGAATCGCTTCTCTCCTGTGTGGTTGCCGATGGAATGATCAACAGCAAACACCGTTCCAATACGGAACTGATTGCCCAGGGCGCCGGCAATATGGCTTCTGCATTCTTCGGAGGAATCCCTGCAACAGGAGCCATTGCACGTACTGCTGCCAACATCAAGAACGGTGGCCGTACTCCGATTGCCGGTATGGTACATTCTATCACTCTGGTTTTGGTTCTTGTCGTCCTGATGCCATTCGCCGGAATGATTCCTATGCCGACAATCGCTGCGATTCTTTTCATTGTTGCATACAATATGTGCCAGTGGAGACCGTTTGTTCGTCTGGTAAAGACTGCCCCAAAGAGCGACATCGCAGTTCTTGTCATTACCTTTATCCTCACCATCGTCTTCGACCTTGTAGTTGCAATCGAGATCGGAATGCTTCTTGCATGTCTGTTATTTATCAAGCGCATGAGCGATGAGACAAGTATAAGAGGATGGACCTATGCAGATGACGACAGTGAAGAAGTAAATAGTCAGCTTCGCGTACTTCCGCGTGAGATCAGCGTTTACGAAATCAATGGTCCGCTCTTCTTTGGCGCAGCTGACTCCATCGAACAAATCATCTGCCATAGCAAAACCAAATGTCTGATACTCCGTATGCGCGGTGTTCCGGCATTAGACAGCACAGCCATGAACTCTCTGATCGATTTATGGAAAAAATGTAAAGAAGACAACATTACGATAATCTTCTCTCATGTAAATGAACAGCCTATGAATGCACTGAATAAAGCCGGCTTTGTGGAAATGGCCGGAAAAGAGAATTTCTGCAGCAATATTGAAGAATCTCTGGAACGCGCAGAAAAACTGATCCAAATATAAAATCTTTCCATTGAAAAAGCGGGTGATGTCATATGGACATCGCCCGCTTTTTCTCTATGCACAGCTTGAAGCAGATTCAAACTGAGAATTATATAGCTCGGCATAAAAGCCGCCTTTCGCAAGCAATTCTTCATGCCTTCCCTGTTCGATAATATCTCCGTCCTTCATCACCAGAATTAGGTCCGCATCCCGTATCGTTGAGAGACGATGTGCGATTACAAAGCTGGTTCTTCCCTTCATCAGGTTATCCATTGCTTTCTGAATCTGGACTTCCGTTCTGGTGTCAACAGAGCTTGTTGCCTCGTCCAGAATCAGAATCTTCGGATCCGCCAGAATCGCTCTTGCGATCGTAAGAAGCTGTTTCTGCCCCTGGGACACATTGCTCGCCTCTTCATTTAGTTCCATCTGGTACCCGTTCGGCAGAGTCTGTACAAACCGGTGTACATGTGCCGCTTTCGCGGCCGCTACCACTTCCTCATGTGTCGCATCCAGCTTGCCGTAGCGGATATTATCCTCAATCGTTCCGTTGAACAGCCAGGTGTCCTGAAGCACCATTCCGAACATTTCCCTGAGCTCACTCCTGTTGAAATCCCTGACATTATGTCCGTCAACCAGAATCGCTCCCTTATTCACATCATAAAAACGCATCAGCAGTTTGATCATCGTGGTCTTGCCGGCTCCTGTAGGACCGACAATGGCAATCTTCTGTCCCTGATGTACCTCAGCCGAGAAATCATGGATGATCACATGATCCGGATTATAACCAAATTGTACATGATCGAACGTGACATTTCCTTCCAGTCCCTCCACAGAAACCGGATGTTCCACAACCTGGTCCTCTTCTTCTTCTCCAAGGAATTCAAATACTCGCTCGGAAGCTGCCGCCGTAGACTGCAGCATATTCGCGACCTGCGCTACCTGCTGGATCGGTTGGGTAAAAGAACGCACATACTGAATGAAGGACTGGATATCACCCACTTCAATTGTTTTGCGGATTGCCAGATATCCTCCAAGTATCGAAACACCGACGTATCCCAGATTGCCGACAAACTGCATGATCGGCATCATCATACCGGAAAGGAACTGTGATTTCCACGCCGACTGATAAAGGATCTCATTCGTCTCATCAAAGGTTCGGATCACATCCTTTTCTTTGTTGAATGCCTTTACAATATTGTGTCCGCCATAAACCTCTTCCACCTGTCCATTAATATGTCCCAGATATTCCTGCTGGCTCTTAAAGAACTTCTGAGAATGCTTTACGATCGTAGATACAAATATCATAGAGATTGGAAGAATCAAAAGTGCCACGACCGTCATCAGTGGACTGATGCTCAGCATCATCACCAGAACACCAATGAGCGTTGTCACAGAAGTGATCAACTGCGTTGCACTCTGGTTCAGACTCTGGCTGAGCGTATCTACATCATTCGTCACTCTGGAGAGTACCTCTCCGTGTGTCGTCTTGTCAAAATATTTCATTGGCAGGCGGTTGATTTTCTCGGAAATTTCCTTTCTCATGCGGTATGTCATTTTCTGTGATATTCCTGTCATAATAAATCCCTGCAGGAAAGACAGCAGCGCACTTACCGCGTAGAGGCAGAGAAGCGCAATCAGTATCTTTCCTATTTTCCCAAAATCAATCCCGTCGCCTCCGGATATCTTGCTGATCAGTCCGTTAAAGATCTCCGTCGTCGCTTTTCCAAGAACCTTAGGACCCAATATACTGAAAACGGTACTTCCGATCGCAAATACCGCGACAAAGAAAATGCCGATTTTATATACACTCATGTAATTGATCAGTTTTTTCATAGTCCCGCCGAAATCTTTCGCTTTTTCCGTTGATTTCATCGGTCCGTGTCCTCCGTGTCTAGGCATGCGCCATCTCCTCCTTTCCGGTCGTTCCCATATCTCCCGCAAGTTCCTTCTCGGACAACTGCGAAGAAGCAATCTGATAATATGCATCACAGTTTTTCAAAAGCTCTTTATGTGTACCGATTCCCGCTATTCTTCCCTCATCCAGAACGATGATCTGTTCTGCATGGAGAATCGTGCTGATTCTCTGCGCCACAATAATAACGGTACTGTCCTGCGTCTTTTCCTTCAAGGCAGCCCGCAGCGTTACGTCGGTTTTATAATCCAGCGCGGAGAAGCTGTCATCGAAAATAAAGACATCCGGCTTCTTCGCGATCGCACGCGCAATGGACAATCTCTGTTTCTGTCCTCCGGAGACATTGGTTCCGCCCTGAGCGATCGGACTGTCATATTTTTTACGCTTCTCTTCGATAAATTCTGTCGCCTGGGCAATCGAAGCCGCCTCTTCCATCTCCGCCTTCGTTCCATCCGGATTTCCGTAAAGAATATTGGATTCGATCGTACCTGAGAACAGTACCCCTTTCTGCGGAACATATCCCAATTTGTCCCGAAGCTCATGCTGAGTGATTTCCCGGATATCGGTTCCGTCGATCAGGATCCTTCCGCCTGTCACATCATAGAATCTCGGAATCAGGTTGACGAGCGTAGACTTTCCGCTTCCAGTACTTCCGATGATCGCTGTCGTCTGTCCAGGTTTTGCCGTGAAATGAATATCATGAAGCACATCCTCCTCGGCCCCCGGATAGCGGAAGTTTACATGATCAAACACCACTTCTCCTTTACTTCCTGCAGGGAGTGTTTCCGGATTCTCTGGATCCTCGATTGCTGTTTTACTCGCAAGAATTTCATCTACACGATCTGCAGCGACCGCCGCTCTCGGGAGCATGATGGACACCATACAGATCATTAAGAACGACATGATGATCTGCATCGTATACTGGATAAATGCCATCATATCACCGACCTGCATATTTCCGTTATCGATTCCATGCGCCCCGTTCCAGACGATCAGAATCGTAATTCCATTCATGACCAGCATCATGACCGGCATCATAAATGTCATCGCACGATTTACAAACAGATTTGTCTTCATCAGATCTTTGTTTGCATTATCAAAACGCTTCTCTTCATATTTCTCCGTACTGAACGCCCGGATAACAGAAAGTCCGGTAAGGATCTCCCTCGTTACCAGATTCAGACGGTCCACCATGTTCTGCAAAATCTTGAATTTCGGCATTGCCACGATAAATAATACCAACACAAGCAGAAGTATGAGCACAACCGCAAGTCCGATGATCCATGACATATCGACATTGGTCCGGAATACCTTGATGATTCCGCCTGCCGCCATGATCGGTGCATACATTACCATCCTCAGTAACATAACGACCAGCATCTGAATCTGCTGGATATCATTGGTACTCCTTGTAATCAGGGATGCCGTTGAGAAATGGTCGAATTCCGCGTTTGAAAATCCGACTACTTTCTTGAATACCCTGCTTCTTAAGTCACGTCCGGTTCTAGCCGCAACACGGGATGCCAGAAGTCCCACCATCACACTGGCAAGCATTCCAAGAAATGCTAGGCCGATCATCTTCGCACCTGTTCTCAGAATATAGCTGTTCTGAATTTGTTCCGTATCCATTCCCAGCTTTTCATACACAGTCTTTATATAAGCCGTAGCTGCCTGCTCCACGATCGCATCCGGCATATCATCCATTTTTTCTGCAATCTGTGCTACCATCTCTTCTCTCTGATCCTCAGAGAGCATTCCCAGAATTTCGAACATATCCGCTTCATCAATCTTCTGCATCTGCGCTTCAATCTGCGCCTGCATTTCTTCCTGCTGTTTCTTAGCAAGCTCCGGATTTGCCTCAAGAGCAGCCTTCTCCTCTTCTGTCATCTGAGAGGCGGCTTTCTTTGCCTTTGCCTCCGCCTGTGACTGAATGGCTGCTTTCATGTTGTCCTTCATCGATACTTCCATCTGTTTGGTTGTATCGCTATCAGACTCAAATCCGGATACCAGCAGCATCGGCTGTCCCAGGATTTCCGACAATTCCTGCACTTCTTCCTTGTCTTCGGCAGCTGATTCCTTCAGAACATAAACACTGCCTTCACAGTCATATCCGGTATCCGCCGTCTTCAGCTCATACGCCTCCAGCACCCGTTCGCTATCCTCCCTGCTCATAAACAAAAGCAGCCTCTCCATCTCCTCTTCGGTAACAGCTTCCGGTATCTTCTCGTCAATTCCTCCCTGCTGAATTCCCACATTTACAATGTCAGAAGTATAAGAAGGAAGTGACAGATCGCAGGTTGCCTGAACAATCAGGAAACCGATGATAACAACAATGGTCGCCGTATACGGTTTCAAATGTTTCAATAATTTTCTCATATCAACAACGATCCTTTCTTCTCGTTTTCACATATCCCTTTTCTGTCTGGTCCATATGGGGACATGTTTCCATTAATTCTTTCAGATTAATCTCCTTTACAGAAAAAAGATTTTCCCACATCTGCAGCATCAAACGCCGGAGCAGCAGCTTTTCTTCTACACTCATATCCTTGAACAGTACCGCATCTGCCTGATCCGCAATTGTCATTAACTTCTCTGTGCATTCCATCCCCTTCTCCGTGATCTGAATATTTACGATACGCTGATCCTTCTTGTCCGGTCTGCGCTCCACATACTCCAGCTTCTCCAGCTTCTGGATCGCGACCGTCACAGACGGCGGCTTCACCCCGATATGATCCGCGATCTCACGCTGCGAGAGCGGCCCTGCTTTTCTAAGAAAAAGCAAAATCCCGGCGTGTCCCGGCTTAATCTTCAAAGGTTCTATCAAGTGAATAATATACTGCACATTCATATGAAACACCTGATGCATCAAAAACAGTAATGGTATGTTTTTGTCACAGCACATGCCGGTACTGTCGCCTTCTCTCCGTTCATCCTGATACATCATCTCACCTCCAATGCTTAGATGTCTAACGGTTATTCTATGATTTATGTACAGAAATGTCAATTGTATGAGAAAAGATTTTATACTTTTATTATAATTTCTGCGCATTATTTAATTAGATATTTAACTTTATCTTTATCCCCCAAAACAAAAAAAAGGTCCACCGGACCTTTTTTTACGTATACATCTTACATTTTCATATTTACAGATCCGCCAGAAGTGATCTCACATTCTCCTCCGTCGTAGCCCAGCTGGTACAAAGCCGGATTACGCTGTGCGTCTCATCATATCTCTGCTGATATGTCACACCGTATTTTTCACGGATCTTCTCAAGCTTCTCATCCTCGATCATAATAAACTGCTGGTTCGTCACGCTGTCCATAAAGAAAGAATACCCTTTTTCCTTCAACCCTTCCTTTAAAATCATCGCCATATCGATCGCATGCTTTGCAATCTCAAAATACAACCCGTCCCGGAACAGCTCCAGAAATTGAATTCCCAGAAGACGCCCCTTTGCCAACATACCACCCTTCTGTTTAATACAGTAGCGGAAATCCGGTTTCAACTGGGGATTCATGATCACAACTGCTTCCCCAAAGAGCGCGCCGACTTTCGTACCGCCAATATAAAACACATCGCAAATTTTTGCAATATCCGCAATTGTCACATCCGTCCCCGGAGCCATCAGACCATACCCTAGCCTTGCCCCGTCGAGAAACAGATACAGACCGCATTCCCGGCAGACACGCCCGATTTCTTCCAACTCACCTTTCGTATACAGGGTTCCAAGCTCTGTCGGATGGGAAATGTATACCATCTTCGGCTGCGCGATATGTTCGTGTGACTCATCGCTCCAGTGCAGATCATGCGCATTCCTAATCTGCTCAGCCGTGATCTTGCCATCCTTCCCCGGAAGTGCAAGCACCTTGTGTCCGCATGCCTCCACCGCACCGGTCTCGTGTACATTGATATGGCCGGTATCCGCACACAAAACGCCCTGATATGGTTTCAGAGCCGACGAAATAACGGTAAAATTCGCCTGCGTTCCTCCCACCAGGAAATGTACATCCGCTTCCGGCGCATCGCACACCTTTCGAATCGCTTCTCTTGCCGCCTCACAGTAAGCATCCTCCCCATAACCGGTAGTCTGCTCCAGATTCGTCTCCATCAATCTTTCCAGAATTCTGGGATGTGCTCCCTCTGTATAATCACTGTTAAATAATATCATGACTGTTCCTCCGTAAATTTTCCGGTAACCGCAAAGGCATGGTTCATCGGCCCGCTTCCGCTTCCCAGATCCAGCATGGCCGAAAGCGCACCGGAAATATATTCCTTTGCCCGTTCCACCGATGTATCCAGATCAAATCCCTTCGCCAGATTTGCCGCGATCGCACTGGATAAGGTGCATCCCGTTCCGTGGGTATTCGGATTATCGATCCTTCTGCCGCAGAACCATTTTATGCTTCCCTCCCGATAAAGCAGATCATTGGCATCATTCAGCTGATGGCCGCCCTTTAACAGAACTGCGCAGCCATATCTGCGGCTGATCACTTCTGCTGCAGTTACCATGTCTTCCTCCGTCTTCACCTGCATATCGGCAAGCACCTCAGCTTCGGGAATATTCGGCGTCAATACCGTCGCCATCGGAAGCAGTCTCTCTTTCAATGCGCCGATCGCCTCCTCACTGATCAGCCTTGCCCCACTGGTGGCAACCATCACAGGATCCACAACGATATTTTCCGCATGATACACTTCCAGCTTGTCCGCAATCGTTTCAATCAATGCCTTCCCGGAAACCATTCCGATCTTCACTGCATCCGGCCGGATGTCCGTAAAAACCGCATCCAGCTGTTTTCCCAGAAAATCAGGCGTCACTTCAATAATTCCCGTGACACCGGTCGTATTCTGTGCCGTCAAGGCCGTGATTGCACTCATGGCGTAGACCCCGTTGACCGTCATCGTCTTAATATCCGCCTGAATACCGGCGCCTCCACTCGAATCACTGCCTGCTATTGTTAATGCTGTTTTCATCTCACACTTTCCTTTCTGCTATCCCTGCTTATCGAAGAATTTCATATAAGAATCCGATTCCTCCAGAACCACATCCCCCAGAGACTTGATTTCTTCCCAGTCTTTTTTGCTGCTTTCATCATAGATCACAGTCACCTTAAACCCGCTCTGTTTCGCCGTTCTGACCGCATGAACAGCATCCTCGAACACCCAGGTCTCCTCCGGAGTACTCCCCAATGTTTCCGCTGCTTTCAGGAAAATATCCGGCCGCGTTTTCCCGGCGCCGACCTCTCCGCAGGAAAAAATCCTCAAAAAATAATCCCGAACCCCGAGACGTTCAAGTGCTGCTCCGGCAAGTTCCGCACTTCCCGAAGTGGCAACCACCATTTTCACATTCCTCTTCTTCAGTTCATCCAGAAGCACCCGGACATCCTTCTTAAATCCCGCTTTCTCCCGATAAAACTTCTCAACAAGCTCTACAATCCCCGTAAGAATCTCTTCTGCCGTCTCAGGCATCTGATACTTCTCCTTCACATAAGCAGAACCTTCTTCCATGCTCATATGCATGATCGTATCAATAAGCCCATCCTCCGGAACAATTCCTTTCTTTCTCAGAAGCTGCTCAGTCGCCTCTTCCCAGATAGACATCGAATCCAGGAGTGTCCCGTCTACATCAAAAATCGCATATTGAATCACGCTTTCACCATCTCTTCCGTCCGCAGCTTCAGTTCTCTTGTCGCCGCTTCAATATCCTTTTTTGCAAAAATTGCACTGACAACTGCAACACCACATATTCCATTTCCCGCCAGTTCTGCCACATTTTCCTCTGTAATTCCCCCGATCGCCACAACCGGAATGTTTACTGCCTGGCAAATCTGCTTCAGAACCTTATGATCCATCTTCGAAGCATCTTCCTTGGTACTGGTGCCGAATACAGCACCGGAGCCCAGATAATCCGCCCCATGCTTTTCTGCCAGAAGTGCCTGCTCCACCGTCTTCGCCGTGACCCCGATTATCTTGTCCGGTCCCATTTTCGCGCGCACATCCTGCGCTTCCATATCACTTTGCCCCACATGAACACCATCCGCATCCACGGCAAGAGCGATCTCCACATTATCATTGATCAGAAGCGGCACATGATACTTTGCGCACACTACTTTCATCCTTCGGGCCTCTTCCAGAAACTCTTCTTCACTCAGATGCTTCTCCCGAAGCTGGATGCAGGTTGCCCCGCCTTTCAGGCACTTCTCCACCTGCTCCTCCAGAGTCTCTCCTTCCTCAAGCCAGCTCCGGTCCGTCACCGCGTATAATAACAAATCTTTCTTATCCATTTTCTCTTTCCTGCCTCAGATCCAGTATTCTCTGATTCCTGCTTCCCCGAAATACCAGCGTAAGATCCTTCTCCGCTTCCACAAATGGTCCATCCACCAATACATCTACATAGGAAAGCATTTCCTCTGTTACATCGGTAAATACTTTTCCACCGGGAATCAGATCGACATCATACAAATATCCCGTATAACACCAGATATTCTTACCCGGATACGTTTCCCGGATACGCCTCAGCACATTTACCAGCACCTGCTGATTCTCCGGTTCAAAAGGTTCTCCCCCAAGAAGCGTAAATCCCTGAATATAATCCGGTCTCAGCGCTTCCAACAATTCCGCCAGCGTCTCTTCAGTAAATGGACTTCCATACGCGAAATCCCAGGTTTCCGCGTTAAAACAGCCTTTACAATGATGTCGGCATCCCGAAACAAACAAACTGACTCTGACGCCCGGCCCATTTGCAATATCGCATTCTTTTATATTCCCATAATTCATGACATATCACCTACAATTCTTTTTTCAAATTTCACAGTAATCAGTCTATGGATTATTATAAGCGAATCAGCCTGTATTTTCAAGCCATTCCTCCCCAGCGAAAGGGACCATTCTAATACATATTTTTCTCTTCACATAATTCAGCCGTCCGGTAAATGACGGAACGTGCTTTCCCCTTCTGTTTTGCTTCATAAAGAGCCCTGATTGAGTCAAAGATATAACAAGGCATTCCATCACAGTCAGTAATGAAATGCCTTATTTGAAATTAATAACTCAAACTTCCCACACCGATAAGGTGTTCTGTACCTTGAAAATTCAATATTTCAGCCAATAAAAAGGGCATAAATAACGCTCTTTTGATATAATGGAATTGTCCAGAAAC
>NZ_JBQHSE010000023.1:0-57290 GCF_052066395.1 Bariatricus sp. HCP28S3_A4
CTCATCGTCAGAGTAATCAAACAATTCTTTGATGATGCATGCTCCGATGATTACGTTAACAGGAGTGTTTGGCCGTGAAGCTTTATCACTATATAAAACAGCAAAAGGTTTTTCATCAATTTTAGGGAACACTTCTTCAGCGAAAACTTTTGCCCAGGAATTTTCTAACGCTTTTTGCTCACGTGCAGTGAGGTTTAAAAAACTATCGAACAGAGGTTAAGATCGGAGACAATTGCATGATGGCTTCGAATGTGGCGATCTATACTGCCGGGCACCCAATCCATCCGGATACCAGAAATACGGCATACGAATACGGGATTGAGGTGAACATCGGAAATAATGTCTGGATCGGCGGAAATTCCGTGATTTGTCCGGGTGTCACAATCGGGGATAATGTCGTGATCGGAGCGGGAAGCGTGGTCACGAAAGACATTCCGGATTGGTCCGTTGCGGCCGGGAACCCGTGCAGAGTCATCCGAAAGATCACCGAAGCGGACAGAAAACTCTATTTCAAGGACAGAGAATTCGATGAGGAAGCCTGGGAGCAGGTCACCGGGCAGGAAAGATAATAAATTCAAATACGATTCGGCGTACTTGCTCCAAAGCGGCAATCTACTGATAATCCACTTTAACCAGGCATAGTCCGCAGGCCGGTGCCATAAATCCGGCTGCTTTGCGGCTGGCGGCATCCAGCACGTCGTTCATGTTTTCCGGCTGTCGCATTCCGAAACCCACTTCCAGAAGGGTTCCGGTCAGAATGCGGACCATGTTCTGGAGGAATCCGTCGCCGTGGTAAGTAAATATAATATAAGGTCCTTTCTGGACGATCTGAATAGAATCAACCGTGCGAACGGTTGATTTTTTAAATCTGGGATTTCCACAAAAGCTTTTGAAATTATGCTGACCGGTCAGATATGCGGCAGCCTTCTGCATGCTTCGAATATCCGGATTCCGGTCGAGTATATAGACATAGTTCCGGTCAAATACCGGCTTGGCAGGTCCGGCATAGCAGGTGTATTCATATGTTTTCCCGACAGCCATGTAGCGGCTGTGGAAGCGCGGTGATGCTTCATGGACTTCCAGTATACTGATGTCGGCGGGCAAATACTGATTCATGTATTTCCGAATCTGCGCAGTCGATAGATCCGTGTCCAATACAGCATTTGCGGTCATTTCTTTTGCGTGCACACCGGCATCGGTACGGCCTGCACCCGTTACTTCCACGGACGAGCCGGTCATTCTGGAAAGCACGGCTTCCAGCTTTCTCTGGATCGTTGCATCGGTATTGCCCTGACTCTGCCAGCCCGAATAGCGGGTCCCGTCGTAGGCTATGGTAAATTTATAATTCTGATTCATAAAAAATGTCTCCTATAACTTATTCTGAACAGACTAATTATACCAAAAAGAAGAATTTAGGAAAAGACTGTAAACCAAAGTTAATTGCAACAGTCTGGCAATAAGGAACGGAAGAAAGCTAAAATACGCAGTTCACAAATGGTATCAAAGCGTTTATAATCGTTTTGTATGATTACGAATGTGAGGTGTCCGAAATGGAAAAGAACTTGACAAACGGAAGCGTATTTAAAACGATCTTATCTTTTTCACTGCCCTTCCTGTTATCTTATTTTTTACAGACACTGTATGGAATGGCAGATTTATTTATCATAGGTCAATATAACGGTGTGGCCAGCACAACGGCGGTGTCCATCGGAAGCCAGGTCATGCATATGATCACAGTCATGATCGTAGGTCTTGCCATGGGCTCCACGGTCATGATCGGTAAAGCGGTCGGGGCCGGGAAGAGAGAGGAGGCGTCAATGGCGATCGGAAATACGATCACGCTCTTCATGGGAGTATCGGTGACACTCACCGTCATCCTGCTTCTTTTGGTCCGCTCGATTGTTGCGGTGATGTCCACGCCGGAAGAAGCGGTGCAGGGGACGATCCTCTATCTTACCATCTGCTTTATCGGGATCCCGTTCATCACAGCCTATAATATCATCAGTTCCATTTTCCGCGGGATGGGGGATTCCAGAAGCCCGATGTGCTTTGTGGCAGTCGCCTGTGTGGCAAATATCATTCTGGATTATCTGTTCATCGGTGGTCTGGAACTGGGACCGGCGGGAGCTGCACTTGGAACGACGATTTCCCAGACGATCAGTGTGATCGTATTCCTGTGTATCATTCGAAAGCGGCAGAGCGGTATTGTGATGAAGAAATCTTATTTTCGTCCGAAGAAACTGATCATGGAACAATTGCTTAAGATAGGAATTCCGGTTGCGCTGCAGGACGGTTTCATACAGATTTCTTTCATCATTATAACGATCATCGTGAATCAGCGAGGGTTAAATGATGCGGCTGCGGTGGGAATTGTGGAGAAGATCATTGGCTTTTTGTTCCTGGTTCCATCTTCCATGCTGTCAACCGTTTCGGCACTGGCGGCACAGAATATCGGTGCCGGAAAACATGACCGCGCGAAGAAGACATTGTGGTATGCCATCACGATGTGTGTTTCCTTTGGACTTGCCACAGTGGTTGTCATGCAGTTTGCCGCGGGATGGTTTGTAGGACTATTTGCAACAGATACCGAGGTAATCCGTCTCGGCAGCGAATATATGCACGGCTATGTGTGGGACTGCGTATTTGCCGGAATTCATTTCTGTTTCAGCGGATATTTCTGCGCATATGGACGTTCATCCTTTTCGTTCCTGCACAATTCGATCTCGATCGTATGTGCCCGGGTTCCGCTTGCCTATCTGGCATCCAGGTATTTCCCGAATACGTTGCTCCCGATGGGGCTGGCAACAGCGACCGGATCCCTGGTGTCGGTTGTGATCTGTGTTGTGGTGTACCTGTGGATGCAAAGAAATGAAAATCTTACATAGCCAAATCGTTCTGAAAACTGATATAATGGATTTAATGAACCGTATGTTAAAAAACAATAATCATAAAGGAGGAAATACAAAATGAAAGTGTTATTGATCAATGGAAGCCCGCGCAAAGAAGGAAATACATTTATCGCATTAAACGAGATGAAACATGTGTTTGAGCAGGAGGGCATCGAAGCGGAGATCGTGCAGGTCGGAAATCAGGCCATCCGCGGCTGTGCAGCCTGCGGCGGATGTTCCAAATTAGGAAAATGTGTATTTGATGACTGTGTTAACGAAATTGCACCGAAGTTTGCAGAGTGTGACGGACTTGTGATCGGAAGCCCTGTTTATTATGCGTCTGCCAACGGGACCCTGATCTCGTTCCTGGATCGTCTGTTCTACAGCACTCCGTTCGACAAGACCATGAAAGTAGGAGCCAGTGTCGTGGCAGCCAGAAGAGGAGGGCTCTCCTCCACATTTGATGAGCTGAATAAGTATTTCACGATCAGCGGAATGCCGGTAGCATCCGGTCAGTACTGGAACAGCATTCACGGACGCCTGCCGGGAGAAGCAGCAGGAGATGCAGAAGGACTCCAGAGCATGAGGACACTGGCACGCAACATGAGCTTCCTTATGAAATCTATTGCACTCGGAAAAGAAAAGTATGGTCTGCCGGAGAAAGAAGCAAAGCAGGCTACGAATTTTATTCGTTAGTTACATGAAATTTAAGTTATAAAAAATCTATAAACTCTGTTGACAAACAATAATTAAGTGCTATAATAATTCAAAAATAAATAGTTTAAAAATAAAATATATTACTTCGAAAAAGAAGTAATATATTTTTGGAAACAATCTAAGCACTCAACGCAAAAGAGTGCTAACAAAAAGGAAGGCAGGTTATTTTTTATGAGATTAAAACCATTAGGAAACAGAGTTGTTTTGAAACATCAGGAAGCAGAAGAGAAGACACAATCTGGAATCATCCTGCCAGACAGTGCCAAGGAAAAACCACAGACAGCAGTTGTCATTGCAGTCGGCCCCGGGACAGACGGAAAAGAGATGCAGGTCAAGGAAGGAGACAGAGTCATCTGTACCCAGTATGCGGGAACCGAGATCAAGGTGGACGACGAAGAATATGTGATCGTATCACAGAATGATATCATTGCAATCGTTGAATAAGAAAAGAATAAAATCAGATTGAATTTGAGAAAGTAAGAAAGAAGGAATAAATCATGGCAAAGGATATTACATATGACATTGATGCAAGAAAGAAAATGGAGACAGGTGTCAATAAACTGGCAGACACCGTAAAAGTAACACTTGGACCAAAAGGAAGGAATGTGGTTCTGGATCAGTCCTACGGTACACCACTGATTACGAATGACGGTGTTACTATTGCGAAGGAGATTGAACTGGAAGATCGTTATGAGAACATGGGAGCACAGCTGGTCAAAGAAGTTGCTACCAAGACGAACGATATCGCAGGAGACGGAACTACGACCGCAACAGTTCTCGCTCAGGCTTTGGTGAATCAGGGAATGAAAAATATCGCAGCAGGAGCTAACCCGGTCATCCTTAGAAAAGGAATGAAGAAAGCTTCCGACGTGGCTGTCTCTGTTCTGGAAGAAATGAGCCGCCCGGTAACCGGCAAAGAACACATTGCAAAAGTTGCCGCCATTTCCGCAGGAAATGAAGAAGTCGGTGAAATGATTGCAGATGCAATGGAAAAAGTCGGTGAGAACGGTGTGATCACCATCGAAGAATCCAAAACAATGCAGACGGACATCGATGTAGTAGAAGGTATGCAGTTTGATAACGGATACCTTTCCGGATATATGTGTGACGACAAGGAAAAGATGGTCTGCAATATGGAAAATCCTTACATCCTGATGACAGACCGTAAGATTTCCAATATTCAGGATATCCTTCCGATTCTTGAAAATATTATGAGAGAAGGAAGAGAGCTCTTGATTCTTGCAGAAGATGTAGAAGGAGAAGCCCTTACGACATTGATCGTAAACCGTCTCAGAGGAACACTTAAAGTGGTTGCTGTGAAAGCTCCTGGTTATGGTGATAACCGGAAAGAAATGCTGCAGGATATCGCGGCGCTTACCGGCGGACAGGTTATCATGGAAGACATCGGAATCCAGCTTAAGGACGCAACAATGGATATGTTAGGCCGTGCAAAATCTGTAAAGGTAACAAAAGAAAATACAACGATCGTAGACGGCGCCGGAAATAAAACAGATGTAGAAGCTAGAATCGAAAATCTGAAGAGACGGATGGCAGAGACTACATCCGATTTCGATAAAGAGAAACTGATGGATCGTATCGCAAAAATGGGCGGCGGTGTTGCAGTGATCCGTGTCGGAGCGGCAACAGAAACCGAGATGAAAGAAGCAAAATATCGTATGGAAGATGCCATGAATGCCACAAGGGCAGCGGTAGCAGAAGGAGTTATTTTCGGAGGCGGTTCCGCATACATTCATGCACAGAAGAAAGTGGATGAATTTGCGGCAACACTGACCGGTGATGAGAAGACCGGAGCAGAAATCATTGCAAAAGCTCTGGAAGCGCCACTCTATGCGATCGTTGACAATGCCGGACTGGAAGGTGCAGTTGTGATCAATAAAGTGAAAGAAAGTGAAGTAGGAATCGGATTCGATGCGGTTCACGAAACCTATGTAGATATGATGGAAGCAGGAATCATTGATCCTGTCAAAGTAACCAAGAATGCACTTGCCAATGCGGTTAGTGTAGCAGCAACCCTTCTTACAACAGAAGCAGCAGTAGCAGACATTAAGGAACCGGCTCCGGCAGCACAGCCGTCACCGGATATGTACTAATTACATATGTACGAATTGCATATGATATATCCCTCTCTAAAACAAGATACCCGTCCCGTTTAAGGGGCGGGTGTTTTGTTGTAAAAAGGTTTCAAAGTGTTTCCGTGATTAGAAATTGCTTAATGCAAAAACTGGTGGTAAACTGAATATATAGGAAACGTCATAAAGCAAAAGACGTCCGGCAGATCCTCCCGGAGATGCCGCGTGAAAGGAGATGAGAACTATGTCTGATATGATGGAATACAAATGCCCGGCCTGCGGCGGTGCCATGGAATTCGACAGTAAGTCGCAGAAGATGAAGTGCCCCTACTGCGATACCGAAATCGCGGTGGAAGAATTTCAGAAAATGCAGGAAAACAAACAGCAGACAGCTTCAGATGGGGTATATAGCGAGAATCAAAGTGGAAGTCAGGACAAAGTAGACTGGCAGGCGGCCAACGACAATCAGTGGGCAGAAGGTGAGACCGATGGAATGCGGGTCTATGTATGTGAGTCCTGCGGCGGTGAGATCATTGCAGAAGAGACAACGGGAGCGACCACCTGTCCGTATTGCGGGAACCGAGTTGTCATGAAGGGACAATTTACCGGTGATCAGAAGCCGGATTATGTCATTCCGTTTAAGAAAGATAAGAAAGCTGCAAAGGCGGCATATTACAGCCATCTGAAAGGCAAGCCGTTCCTTCCGAAGGTATTTAAGGATGAGAACCATATTGATGAGATCAAGGGCGTATACGTTCCGTTCTGGCTGTTTGATGCTGATACCAAGTCCCATTTTATGTATGATGCGAGAAATCTCCGTGTCTGGGAGAACGGCGACACCGAATATACGGAACATGAACATTATTTGGTAGAGCGCGGCGGCTCGGTCCGGTTCGAACGGATTCCGGCGGACGGTTCCGAGAAAATGGATGATACACTGATGGAATCCATTGAGCCATTTGATTTCTCCGAGGCGGTACCATTTACCCCGGCATATCTGGCGGGATTTGTGGCAGACCGCTACGATGTGGATATGGAAGAATGTTTGGAGCGTGCGAAAGAACGAATCACGAGCAGTGCGGAAACTGTTTTTGGAAATACTGTAACCGGATATCAGATGATTACGACGACAGGAAGCAATGTCAATATTTACAATGCAAAATATTTATATGCATTGTATCCGGTATGGATCCTTAATACAACATGGGAAGGAAAGAAATACACCTTCGCTATGAACGGACAGACCGGCAAGATGGTGGGTGATCTCCCGATGGATAAAAAAGCCTACTGGCGTTATGTGGCGACCCGAAGTGTGATCTTCGGAGTGATCATCAGTGTTTTGATGTGGATTTTCATGCTGTGATGGGAGGGGTGGACAAATGAAGAAACGATTTTTGGCAGTTATAATTACGATTCTTTTGGCAATGTCTGCGGTTCTTCCGGCATCAGCCGAGGGAGCGTATCTGAGGGAGGCACCGCTTGTGGCGGATCATGCTGACCTTTTAGATGACGATGAAGAGAGCAAATTAACAGAATTACTGGAAGAGATCAGCGAACGGCAGAGGTGTGATGTGGTCGTAGTCACGACGGATACATTGGAAGGCAAGAGTGCCATGGAGTATGCGGATGACTACTATGACTATAACGGATACGGATATGGCGAGGACCGTGACGGAATCCTGCTTCTCGTCAGCATGGAAGATCGTGACTACTGGATCAGTACCTGCGGCTTTGGAATTACAGCATTTACCGACGCGGGGATCGAATACATATCCGATGAATTTGTGCCGTATCTCAGTGATGGCGATTATGAGACAGCGTTTATAGAATATGCGTCACTCTGCGATAAATTTCTGACCCAGGCCTATGAAGAAGAGCCTTATGACGTGGGAAATATGCCGCGCAGATCCATGCCGATCTTCTGGATTTTCGGATCGTTTGTTGTCGGATTCATCATTGCGCTTATCATGGCAAGTGCGAAAAAATCAGCACTTAAGACGGTGCGCAGAAAACCGGAGGCCAGAGACTATGAGGTTCCGGGCAGCTTTTCACTGTCCCTGCAGAAAGACCGGCTTGTCAACCGGTTTGTGACGACTCGAAAAATTGAACGGCAAAGCAGCAGTTCCGGCGGAAGCAGCACCCACGCCAGCTCTTCCGGTTCAACACACGGCGGTGGCGGCGGCAAATTCTGATATTTCATAACAATTCCATAACAAATTGCGTATGAACATTCAGAGCTTTTGGACGAATAGGAGTAAAGTAAAACCGGAGGGAACGTATCTGTTCTCTCTGGTGAACTATTGCAAACGATATTGTATTTAGAAGACTCCGGTAATGAAAATCTCAAGTCCGATGAAAATCAGGATGACACCGCCAAGAATGGTTGCTTTCCCGGAAAGCTTCGTTCCGGCACCTTTCCCGATTACCAGCCCTCCCATACAAATGATAAAAGTAACAACTGCGATGATGAATGCACAAATCGCAGCAGAAAGAAGATCATAATCCGCAATCGTGAATCCAACGGAAAGTGCGTCGATAGAAGTTGCAATTCCCTGAATCATCAGCGCGGCAAATCCCACACCCGGTTTCTCGCAAGGTTCTTCTTTACTGGTAAGTCCCTCATGCAGCATCGATCCCCCGATATATCCAAGAAGGATGAGTGCGATCCACGGGATGAATTTCTCAAAAGACTGAAAATATTCCACGATCGTATGAACACAAATCCATCCAATCATCGGCATAACTGCCTGAAAAATCGCGAAAACACCGGCAATCCGGCACATTTTTCTGGGTTTCATACAAGGTTCGTTCAATCCATTGGCAAGAGAGACAGAAAATGCATCCATGGCAAGTCCGACTCCCAGCAGAATACTGTTAAAAAAGAATACAAATCCAAGCACCATACATGATTCCTCCGTAATATAATGACTGCGCATTGGTAATAATAAAATGTGAAAATGTTAATTAAAAAATGAATAAAAACGGTCATAAAAAAACCAGATACGGTGAAAACCATACCTGGTGTCAGGACAAAAAAACAGACTCCATGTATAGCTTCACAGTTACACATGAGTCTCGCAATTTAAAACAAGCCAGGCCAGACGGCCAGTATGTTGACTTGCTACACAAAGGATTTGCGCTCGCTACTCCCTCACAACAGTTGTGATTTTATCATGTGGTGAAAAGATTGTCAATCGGTATTGAGAAAAAATGTCATTTTATAAAAAAGAGACCTATCTTGAAGAATTATGGCATTTAAAAGGGGAACAATGATATCGTGTAAATAGCACGTAACAAGTACCCGATATATAATGATTATGAAACATTCTGTTATTGAACAATTCATCCTTCATAAACTCTATAATGTATCAAATTAATAAAGGAACATATAAAGACGTGTATGTTACAAGATTATCAAAATGTTAAAATATACACAATAATGACAAAATAATAACATAAAAAAATATATAATACACAAAAAAGATATTTATTTTTCCTTAAATTGTGGTATCATAGTGTACAACGCTGTTGAATTACATAACAGCAATCGGAAAGGAGATTAGAATAGATATGAGATTAGATGGAAAAGTAGCAATCGTAACTGCAGCGACAAGAGGTATCGGACTGGCATGTGCACAGCGTCTGGCACGCGAGGGCGCAGTCGTTTATATCGGCGCAAGAAATATGGAGAGGGCTGCTGAGCGTGCGGACGAGCTGAACAAGGAAGGCTGCAATGTTAAGACTGTTTATAATGATGCTTCCAAGAAGGAAACATATGCATCCATGGTGGAGGAAGTGATCAAGAATGAGGGCAAGATTGATATTCTGGTAAATAACTTCGGAACATCCAATCCGAAGAAGGATCTTGACATTAAGTCTACTGAATATGACGAGTATATTCGTACAATCGATATGAATCTTGCAAGCGTGTTCCTCAGTGCACAGGCAGTGATCCCACATATGGCAGCAAATGGCGGCGGAAGTATCATCAATATTTCTTCTGTAGGTGGCATCCGCCCGGATATTTCCCAGATTGCATACGGAACCAGCAAAGCAGCAATCAACTATCTGACCAAGCTGATTGCAACACAGTGTGCAAGAGACAATATCCGCTGCAACGCAGTGCTTCCGGGAATGACGGCAACCGAAGCTGTATCCGGAAATCTGACACCGGAATTCCAGGAATTTTTCCTGAAGCATACACCGATCCGCAGAATGGGTAAACCGGAAGAAATTGCAGGAACGGTACTGTATTTCGCAAGTGACGATGCAGCATACACAACGGGACAGATCGTGGATGTATCCGGAGGTTTCGGCATGCCGACACCGGTATTTGGCGACATGATTGAAATGAAGAACAGACGGTAGAATATGTAGTCGTATACAAATCGGTTAATTCATTGCAACTTAAATAAGTATAATCAGGCTGTGATACTTTGATGATTTTGATTCAATCAAGGTATTGCAGTCTTTTTTTGTGTGGTGAGTTTGGGGCCATTTGTTAACCATTTAATAGCATTTGGAGCCAGCTTAGCTCCATTTCCTCGATTCCAAAGCTCTGAATTTGAAAAAAGTATCGTGGCAGTTGATAAAAAATCGCAAAGTATCGTAAGCCTCCATTGTTTCTCATAGCATTTTCCAATAAAATGATATTAAACAAACCGGACTAAAGGAGGGAAAATATATTGAACACCTTACAGTTTGCCGATAATCTGACCAGGCTTCGGCGGGAGAAGAAGGTTACACAGGAAGAACTGGCGGATTTTATCGGGGTGACCAAGGCATCGGTTTCCAAATGGGAGACCAGGCAGAGTCTGCCGGATATTTTGATTCTTCCGCAGCTGGCGTCCTTTTTTAACGTGACGGTAGATGAACTTCTGGGCTATTCTCCGCAGTTAAGTAAAGAACAGATCCAGAAGCAGTACTACCGTCTGGCGGGAGAATTTGCATCCAGACCATTTGAAGATGTGATAAAGGAGAGTGAAGAACTGGTACGGAAATACTATTCCTGTTATTCTTTTTTATATCAGATCTGCCTTTTGTGGCTGAACCATTTTATGCTGGCCGGTGATGAAAAGCGGGGTCAGGAGATTTTGAAAAAAGCGGATCAGTTGTGCGGTCATATACTGGATGACTGCAAAGACATACGAATCTGTAATGAAACGGTCATGATTCGTGCCGTCATTCGGCTGATGCAGGGAAGGGTAAATGAAGTGATCGAGCAGTTGGAAGAATTGGATCAGACACAGCGGATGGAAAGGACGGCGGATTCTTTGCTGATACAGGCTTATCAGATGGCCGGAGAGAAAGAGAAGGCGATCCGGCGTACACAGGTCAGTATGTTCACTCATCTTATGTTACTGATTGACGGGGCGACGTTATATCTGGATATTCAGAAAGAAGAGATGGAGCTTTGCAGTGAGATCATACGAAGAACGGATGAAATCTGCAAACTCTTTGCTGTAGAACGTCTGGTTCCGAACTCTGCCGCACTCTTTCATCTGGAGGCCGCTATGGTGTATACCATGCATCATCATACGGAAGAAGCGCTGGAAAGAGTCAGACTGTATGGAACGGTCATCGACTGGATGTTGAAAGAAGAGAACCTGGAGCGGCACGGAGATGATTATTTTGACACCATTTCCAAATGGTATGACAGCTTCGATCTGGGAGGAAGAGCGCCCAGAGATAAGAAAACGATCCGCGACAGCGCAGTTCAGGGGCTTATGCATCCTGCGTTTGACGAAATCAGGGAACAGGAAATTTTTCGAAATACTATCCGAATATTGAAAGAAGAATAACATCCAAACAAGGAAGGAGAACCATTATGAATAATCTAAATGAAATGCTACCGTTTCTTATACCGCTTGTGATTGTCCAGTTCGGACTTCTGGGCTACACCATTTACCATATTCTTACACACAAGAACTATAAAAGAGGAAATCGGGCGATCTGGCTTGTCGTAACCATTATCGGAATGGAATTTATCGGTCCGGTGCTGTATTTCCTTCTGGGAAAAGAGGAGAGTTAGATGGATACACTGACAGTTTCGCACGTGAAAAAATCATTTGGTAGCCAGGAGATCATTCGCGATCTGAGTTTCCGGGTCCCGGAGCATTCGGTGTTCGGGTTTATCGGCGAGAATGGGGCCGGTAAAACGACGACTATGAAAATGATTCTGGGTCTGCTGCGGATGGACGGCGGAGAAATTCTGGTGGAGGGAGAGGCGGTGTGCTACGGGCAGACACGAACCAACCGGTATGTCGGCTATCTGCCGGATGTCCCGGAATATTATGGATTTATGACTCCGCGAGAATATTTGAGGCTCTGCGCTGAAGTGTCCGGGATCACCCGGAAAGAAGCGGACAAAAGAGCGGATGAACTGCTGGAGATGGTCGGACTGACGAAAGCTGATAAAAGGATACACGGATTTTCAAGAGGGATGAAGCAAAGGCTTGGGATTGCACAGGCACTGCTTGGAAAACCGAAGCTCTTGATCTGCGATGAGCCGACCTCTGCTCTGGACCCACTGGGGCGCAAGGAAATACTGGACATCCTGTCTGCCGTCAGAGAGAGCACGACTGTTTTGTTTTCCACGCATATCTTGTCTGATGTGGAGCGGATCTGCGATCAGATTGCGCTGCTTCATCATGGAGAAATTGCGCTGCAGGGAACCATGGACGACATTCATGCGATGCACAAAGGCGCCGGTTTCGAGATTGAATTTCACAGGAAAGAGGATCTGGAGGCATTTTCCGGATATTTTTCGGGAGGTGTGCCGGCAGGAAATATGCAACTGGATTTTCCG
Source organism: Bariatricus sp. HCP28S3_A4 (assembly GCF_052066395.1). Lineage (NCBI taxonomy): Bacteria > Bacillati > Bacillota > Clostridia > Lachnospirales > Lachnospiraceae > Bariatricus > Bariatricus sp. HCP28S3_A4. The sequence continues at coordinate 12,504 of NZ_JBQHSE010000023.1, forward strand.
GACTGTGACAGACGGGATATGCTAAGAGCGCTGCACACCCTCGCAGAACGGGATATTCCGATCCAGCGCATCGAGCAGAAAGAACCGTCTCTGGAAGCATTATTTATGGAGGTGATCGGGAAATGAGCGCATTTACAGCATTTATAAAGAAAGAATTTCTCGGACTATTCCGGAGCGGGAAAGCGGTTATTCTTCTGCTGATCTCGGTTTTGTTCGGAATCATGAATCCGGCCATCGCCAAACTGACACCCTGGATGATGGAAAGTATGGCAGATAGTATGGCGGAAACCGGGCTTGTAGTGACCGCGGTGGAAGTGGATGCTATGACTTCATGGACACAATTTTACAAAAATGCACCCATGGCGCTGATCGTATTTCTCCTGATGTTTGCAGGAATCCTCACGTCTGAATATCAGAGCGGAACGCTGATCGGCATGGTGACAAAAGGAATTTCCAGATGGAAAATACTCGCCGCAAAAAAAATCATGGTTCTCATAGTCTGGACAGTTTTCTTTTGGCTGATGTACGGGATCACATTTGGATATAACCAGTATTTCTGGGATCAAAGCAAGATCGAACATCCGCTGTTTGCTGCAGGTTGCTTCTATATTTTAGGTGTGTGGCTGGTAAGCCTGATCTTCCTCAGTTCCGTACTTGCCCGGACAAACACGGCTGTACTGGGAATGACAGGTGGCGTTTTCCTCATTTCCTATCTTCTGGGAATGTATCACGGCATCAGCAAATATCTTCCCACCGAACTTCTCGGGGTTACGAATGTTTTAACGAAATCTGCAGAAATCAAAGATTACCAGGCATCACTCATTGTGATTACGTTTCTGATCCTGATTCAGACCATCGCAGCAGTGACCGGATTCAATAAAAAGGCACTGTAAAATGCTGGAAAGTCTAAAGAATTTGGTCATAATATTAAAAAACCCTAAAGTCCATTGACATTCGCATTTTAAATTTTATAATTAATTTCAGCGTTTATAATGGAGGATGCGAAAGAAGAGGTGGAATATGCGGGATTGGTTAAAAAAGGCGGGGCAGTTGCTGGTGAATATTCTGATTTCACCGATTACATTAGTACTTTCATTGATTATGGGGATCAACCTATTAAAGAACGAAATAAAGAAACGGAAAGACAGGGCATAGCATGAAAATGTTGTGCCTTTTATCTTGAAAAAAATTTAAGCTTTTGGCATTGCGAATACAACAGTTTACAAAAAACTGCTTTCTTTGTATAATAAAACCAACAGAAAAAGAGCAAAGGGCGCTCCTCGTGGCAAAAGGAACGTCCTTAAGGAGCGATAAATGATAGATAAAAAAGAATTTTTGGAAACATATAATCTGTCCGAGGAGGAGTTCCGGGAAGCGCAGATTTCATGGGAAGAGCTGACTGCGATCTACGAGGATTATCAGGGAATCGAGGGACATTTGCGCGATATCGGCAAAGATTTTGTGGACGATTATTTATATGATATTGAAAAAGCGGGAATCCATTCATACCGATACCGTACCAAGGAGCCGGGGCATCTTCTGGAGAAGATCATCCGGAAACGGAGAGAAAACATGGGGAAATTCTCCCGCCTGGACCGGACGAACTACCACAAGTTTATTACAGATCTGATTGGGATTCGGGTGTTTTTCCTGTACCGGGAAGATTGGGTGTATTTCCACAATTATTTGACCAGTGTGTTTGAAAATAAACCGGAGCAGTATGTTGAAAATCGAATTGAGGATTTTGATGACGACATCAATCATTATTATATCGCGGAACGCCCGAAAGTCTATAAGCGTTCCGGAGACACAAAGATTTATGACCGGAATCTGATCGAGATCCGGGCAGACGGGATTTACCGTTCACTCCACTATATTGTGAAATATAAAGGCTATTATGTAGAAATTCAGGGAAGAACGCTCTTCGAGGAAGGCTGGAGCGAGATCGACCATGACATTGTCTATCCTTATTATAAAGACGATGAGATGCTGACCGACTTCTCGAAACTTCTGAACCGGCTGTCGGGCATGGCGGATGAGATGAGTTCCTATTTCCGGCGCATGAAAGAGGAGCGGGAGGAGAAGGAATAGAAATAGAAATGGGAATGGGAGGGATAGGTGTGAAATGGAATTGAAGAAAATAGCCGTGATCCATACGGATTTTCCAGAGAAATTCGGGATTCCGAGGCAGAGTAATTTGGCGGACACGCGCGGAAGAATTGTTTTAGAAGAAGAATACCGAAGAGAAGAGGCGGTCCGGGGGCTGGAAGACTATTCATATCTTTGGCTGATATGGGAATTCTCCGAAGGAAAACGGGAAGAATGGAGTCCTACCGTACGTCCACCGCGGCTCGGAGGAAACTGCCGGATGGGAGTCTTTGCGACCAGATCACCTTTTCGCCCGAATCCCCTCGGGCTTTCCAGTGTGAAACTTGATCGAATTGAAGTAACAGAAAAGGAAGGTCCTGTTCTTTATGTGACCGGAGCCGATCTGCTTGACGGGACGCCGATTTACGATATCAAGCCTTATTTGCCATATGTGGACAGCCATCCGGAAGCGAAAAGCGGATTCGCCGGGAAAGTGCAGGACTATGCTCTTTCCGTGTGTGATGAAAATGGAGTGTTGGATGGAATCGGAGAAGAAGATAGAAAGGTGCTTTTTCAGATTCTTGAACAGGATCCGCGGCCATCTTATCAGAATGATCCGGAGCGGATCTATGGAATGGCTTACGCGGGGATGAATGTGAAGTTTCGTGTGGAGGGGGAGAAATTGTTTATCGTTGGGGTGGAAAGTGAGGACACCATATGAAATACTATATGGCACCACTGGAAGGAATCACGGGATACATTTACCGGAGAACATACCATGAATTGTTCGAACCGGCTGACAAATACTTCATTCCCTTTCTGACACCGAATCAGAAAGGGAAATTCAGTTCCAGGGAGCTGAATGATATTTTGCCGGAGCATAATAAAGGAATGTATACTGTTCCGCAGATTCTGACGAATCGGTCGGAAGAGTTTATTTTTTGTGCGCAGAAACTGGAGGAGGAATTCGGATATCAGGAAGTGAATCTTAATCTGGGTTGTCCGTCCAAAACAGTGGTATCCCGATACCGCGGATCGGGTTTCCTGATCAAAACGGATGACCTGGAACGCTTCCTGGATGAAATATTTGAAGCGCTGGATATGAGGATTTCCGTCAAGACCAGGATCGGAAAATGGGATGAGGAAGAGTTTGATGAACTGCTTCGGATCTACAATCGTTTTCCAATGGAAGAACTGATCGTTCATCCGAGGCTCCAACAGGATTATTATAAGAATACTCCGAATCTGGAAGCTTTCGAAAAAGCGACAGAAGAGAGCGCAAACCGGCTTTGTTATAACGGCGATATTTTTACGGTTGAAGATTATGCAAAATGGAAAGAACGATTTCCGCGGACGGAAATGCTTATGATGGGGCGGGGGATTTTAAGGAATCCCGGACTGATCGGAATGATAAAAGGTAAAGGGGCTCCGGAAAAAGAAAGAATTCATGAGTTTCACGACCGCCTTTTGAAAGAATATATAGAAGTGAACTCCGGGGATACGCCGGTTCTATTTAAAATGAAAGAACTCTGGGCATACATGGGAGAAATGTTTCCGGATTCCGGTAAATATCTGAAAAAAATAAAAAAGGCACAGAAGGTGGAGATTTATGAGAAGGCTGTAGACGAATTGTTTCTGGCGTGCGATATGAAGATCTGAGAAAAGAAAACATGAGTTGAGAAATTCTGAGATAAGGAAATATGAAATAAGAAATTCTTTGTGTATGGGAAGAGTTTATGATATGATAGTCCTGATTGTGAAATTTAAAGAATAAAAGTGAGGTGTCACAAATGGATAAATACTTAGAAGAAGTGGAGAAGAAGGCGGCGATTCTGATCGATGCGCTTCCGTATATCCGCGATTTCAGCCAGAAAATTATCGTGATCGAATACGGCTGCAGCGAGTGGCTGAGCGGGATGGAAGAACAGCAGTTGATGAAGGACATCGTTCTTCTTAAAAGCGTAGGCATGTATCCGGTCGTTGTGCATGACACGCGAATGGGAATGGACAAGTTCCGTGAGAACAAGCGGATCGCAAAGCTCTTGGAACTCTGTGGAGTGAAGGCAATCGGCGTTTGCGGAATCGACGTGCAGACGTTACATATGATTCTGGATAACGATTACATTCCGGTCATCGTTCCGAATGATATTGATAATGAATCCGAGTATATTGACCCGAAGGAGACGGCATTGGAAATTGCAGTCCGGCTTGGGGCAGATAAGCTGATCTATCTTTCTAAATATCCCGGAATCTATATAGATGAAAGCCGCAAGGAGGTCTATCCGCGCCTTACCGTGCCGGCAGTGCGTTCGCTGGAAAAAGAAAGAAATTTCCCGGAGGGACTCAGGAAAATTCTGGACTTTGCATTGCTTGCGACAGAACAGGGAGTTAACCGGGTACATATGCTGGACGGCAGGATCCGCCATGTGCTTCTTCTGGAATTTTTCAGCGTTGCAGGTGCGGGAACGATCATCATCAAAGATGAAAACAAACTCTATGATCACGAGCTGAAGAATAAGAATATCATTGAGTATAAAGAAAAAGAGTAACTGGATCGTTACGGGAAAAAATAGAATCTAAAGGATACACAAGGTAACTAATCATGAAGAAAATGAGTTTGAAAAATATTACAATGCTGTTTCTGACGGCATTTATCTGGGGCGTCGCGTTCGTGGCGCAGAGCGTGGGGATGAATTACATCGGGCCATTCACGTTCAGCTGCGTGCGGTCGATCCTGGGAGGAATCGTGCTGATTCCGTGCATCTGGTTTCTGGATCGTTTGAAAATGAAAGAAGAAGGGGTAACGGAAAAGCGCACGATGTCAGAAAAAGAGAAGAAGACCCTTCTCATAGGAGGAATTTGCTGTGGGATTGCGTTGTGTGTGGCATCCAATCTGCAGCAGTTTGGTGTGAAATACACGACCGTCGGAAAGGCAGGTTTTATCACCGCATTATACATCGTGCTGGTGCCGATCTTTGGAATTTTCCTGAAGAAAAAAGTAGGAGTGAAGGTGTGGATCAGCGTGGCAATCTCAGTCGTGGGACTGTACCTGCTCTGCATGACCGAGAAACTTTCTATCAGCAAAGGTGATTTTCTGGTACTTCTATGTGCCATTGTATTTTCCATCCATATCCTAGTGATCGATCATTTCTCACCGCTGGTGGACGGCGTGCGTATGTCCTGCATCCAGTTCTGGATTACGGGAATTCTCTCCGCGATCCCGATGTTTCTCTTTGAAAAGCCATCACTGTCCGCCATTTTTGCGGCTGCGGTTCCGCTGCTTTATGCAGGTGTGATGTCCAGTGGAGTTGCCTATACACTTCAGATCGTGGCCCAGAAAGATGCGGACCCGACGGTGGCTTCCCTGATCCTGAGTCTTGAATCCGTGTTCTCCGTGCTGGCCGGATGGGCGGTACTCGGACAGGTGATGAGCATGCGAGAAATCTGCGGATGCGTGCTGATGTTTGCCGCGATCATACTTGCACAGCTTCCGGAAAGAAAAACAGTTCAGCCGTAAGGATGAATCGGTGACTGGAAAGAGAACCAGGAAAGAAATAGAACTTCCATTTTAAAAACAGGTATGATATACTATTTACATAGTGCGAGCTATATGCAAACTGAAAAGACAGGAGCAAGAAGACAGATGAAGAGAGTACTTTTAAAATTAAGCGGAGAAGCGCTTGCAGGTGATAAGAAGACAGGGTTTGACGAAGCAACATGTATCGGGGTTGCCGAGCAGGTGAAGAAGATTGTGGACCAGGGCATTCAGGTGGCGATCGTGACCGGAGGAGGTAACTTCTGGAGAGGAAGAACCAGCGAGACGATCGACAGAACGAAGGCAGACCAGATTGGTATGTTGGCAACGGTCATGAACTGTATCTATGTATCCGATATTTTCCGTCATGTGGGTATGAAGACAGAAGTATTTACCCCGTTCGTCTGCGGTGCATTTACCACTTTATTTTCCAAGGATGCCGCAGTAGAAGCACTGAACGAAGGAAAGGTTGTTTTCTTCGCAGGAGGAACGGGACATCCGTATTTTTCAACGGATACAGGAGCAGTATTAAGAGCAATCGAGATCGAAGCGGATGCGATGCTCCTTGCAAAGGCAATTGACGGAATCTATGACAGTGATCCGAAGGTAAACCCAGAGGCGAAGAAGTACGATGAGATTTCCATTCAGGAGATCATCGATAAGAAGCTGATGGCAGTGGATCTGACCGCATCCATTATGTGTCTTGAGAATAAGATGCCGATGCTGGTATTCGGACTGAACGAAGAAAATAGTATTGTTGAGACTATGAGCGGACACTTTACCGGCACGAAAGTTACGGTATAGGACGCTTGAATTAGAGGAGGAAGAAACCATGAATGAAAGATGTAAAGTATACGAGGAGAAGATGCAGAAGACACTGAAGAATCTGGATGGAGAGCTTGCATCAATCCGTGCAGGAAGAGCGAATCCGAATATTTTGAATAAACTGACGGTTGATTATTACGGAACACCGACTCCGATTCAGCAGGTAGCGAACATCTCCGTACCGGAAGCACGTTTGATCCAGATTCAGCCATGGGAGAAGAAGCTGATCCGTGAAATTGAGAAGGCAATCCAGATGTCAGACATCGGAATCAACCCGACAAACGACGGCAGTGTGATTCGCCTGGTATTTCCGGAACTGACCGAGGAACGAAGAAAAGAACTCGTGAAGGATGTTAAGAAGAAAGGTGAGGCAGCTAAAGTGGCAGTCCGCAATATCCGCCGCGACGGCAACGATGCATTTAAGAAATTAAAAGGCACCGAAGTTTCAGAGGATGAGATCAAGGATATGGAAGAAGATCTGCAGAAACTGACCGATAAATATATCAAGGAAGTTGATAAATCTGTAGAAGCGAAATCCAAGGAAGTTATGACTGTATAACAAGTTGTGATAGAAAGAGGAGGGGCAGCAAAGAAACCTGCAGCCCCTTTATTCTGTTTTATAGAAAGTGCATAGGACGGAATTTTATCTGGAATGCACGGGAGGAAAAAGTATGAACGTACCACAGCATATCGCAATTATCCTGGATGGCAACGGCCGCTGGGCGAAGTCGAAAGGGATGCCGAGAAATTACGGTCATGCTCAGGGGAGTAAGAATGTAGAGAAGATCTGTGAAGTGGCATATAAGATGGGAGTCAAATATCTGACCGTCTATGCATTTTCCACAGAGAACTGGAACCGTCCGCAAAGTGAAGTGGACGCACTGATGACACTGCTTCGCAATTATATGAAGACCTGTCTGAAAACGGCGGAGAAGAACCGCATGAAGGTACGGGTGATCGGAGACAAGACCCGTCTGGATGACGATATCCGTACCCGGATCGAAGAACTGGAAGAGGCATCGAAGAATAACGACGGGCTGAATTTTCAGATTGCGATCAACTACGGCAGCCGCGACGAGATGGTCCGTGCCATGCGGAAAATGATGAAAGACTGTGAGGCAGGAAAGATTACTTCCGATGAAGTGACCGAAGAAGTATTTGAAAGCTATCTGGACACCCACGGAATTCCGGACCCGGATCTGCTGATCCGGACCAGCGGCGAACTCAGATTATCCAATTATCTGTTATGGCAGCTGGCTTATACCGAATTCTATTTCACCGACGTTCCGTGGCCGGATTTCACAAAAGAAGAATTAGAAAAGGCTATTATGCAATATAATAACAGAGACAGACGTTACGGTAAGATAAAGGAGGAAGAAGATGTTTAAGACAAGACTTCTCAGCGGAATTGTACTGGTCATCATCGCATTTCTGACCATTTATAGCGGAGGATATGTGTTATGGACTACACTGGCTCTGGTCAGCCTGATCGGACTCAGAGAACTCTATCAGGTCGTCAAATGTGAGAAGAATCCGCTTGGAATCGCAGGATATCTGGCTGCGATCGCCTACTACGTGGTGCTCCTTGCAGCTTCCGGTAATTTCCAGCTTCAGGTTATGGTATTCATCGCCGCACTGGTCGTTGTGATGGCAGTCTATGTATTTTCATTTCCGAAATTCAAATCAGATCAGGTTACGATGGTATACTTCGGGATCCTCTATGTGGCAGTTATGCTGTCCTTCATTTACCAGACGAGAAATCTGGAAGACGGACTGTTCCTCGTGGGACTCGTGTTCCTCTGCTCCTGGGGATGTGACACCTGTGCCTACTGTGTCGGAGTACTGATTGGAAAGCACAAAATGGCTCCGAAGCTGAGCCCGAAGAAATCCATCGAGGGCGCGGTCGGCGGTCTTGCGGGAGCCGCACTTCTCGGAGCACTTTACGCACTCGCCATCAACAGATGGGGCGGCACGACGGTCAGTCCGGCCGAATTTGCACTGATCTGTTTCGTGGGAGGCATGATCTCCATGATCGGAGATCTGGCAGCGTCAGCGATCAAACGAGACCACGATATTAAAGATTACGGAAAACTGATCCCGGGACACGGCGGTATCCTGGATCGATTTGACAGCGTGATTTTCACAGCACCTGTTATTTACTTTATGGCAATGGCAATCATGTAGTGCTGCACGGCGGACCGTAACAAGTTTGGAAATAGAAAGCCATACAGGCAGGAGGCGCAAATGAAAAAAATAGCAATACTTGGATCTACAGGGTCGATCGGAACACAGACCCTGGAAGTCGTAAGAGAGAATAAAGATATCGAAGTGCTTGCTCTTGCAGCCGGAAATAATATCACATTGCTGGAGCAGCAGATCCGCGAATTCCATCCCAGACTCGTCGGCGTATGGGCCGAGGAGAAAGCCGAAGAACTGAAAAGCCGGATCCGCGACACCGGTACAAAGGTCGTAAGCGGAATGGACGGACTTCTGGAAATCGCACAGATCGAAGGAAGCGAGATACTGGTCACGGCGATCGTCGGAATGATCGGCATCCGGCCTACGATCGCAGCCATCGAAGCGGGCAAGGATATCGCACTGGCAAATAAAGAAACACTGGTAACGGCAGGGCACATCATCATGCCGCTGGCTAAGAAAATGGGTGTGAAGATCCTTCCGGTGGACAGCGAACACAGCGCGATCTTCCAATCCCTGCAGGGAAGCAGAAGGAGCGAAGTGAAGAAAATCCTTCTGACCGCATCAGGCGGACCGTTCCGCGGAAAGAAACAGGAGGATCTGCTGAATATCCGCGTTGAAGATGCACTGAAGCATCCGAACTGGGCAATGGGACGCAAGATCACCATCGATTCTTCTACCATGGTCAACAAAGGACTCGAAGTGATGGAGGCAAAATGGCTTTTCGATGTCGATATCGATGATGTACAGGTGGTCGTTCAGCCACAGAGCGTAATCCATTCCATGGTTGAATTCGTAGACGGCGCGGTGATCGCACAGCTCGGCACGCCCGATATGAAGCTGCCGATCCAGTACGCACTTTATTATCCGGAGAGACGATACCTTCCCGGAGACCGAGTCGATTTCTGGAAGATCGGACATCTGGATTTCGAAGAACCGGATATGGATACGTTTTATGGTCTGGAACTCGCCTACGAGGCAGGACGGACAGGGGGAACACTGCCGACCGTATTTAACGCGGCAAATGAGCTGGCAGTCAGCCAGTTTTTGAACCGGGAGATCAAATACCTGGAAATTATAGAGATTATCGAGGATTGTATGAGAGCGCATAAGACGATTGAAAACCCGACTGTGGAACAAATACTGGAAACAGAAGCGGCAACCTATGAAAGAATCAGAAGCAGGAGGTAGTAAATGGGAATCGTACTTGCGATTTTTATCTTTGGTTTTATCGTGTTCTTCCATGAACTGGGACATTTTATCCTGGCCAGAAAGAACGGAATCGACGTAGATGAGTTCTGGATCGGAATGGGTCCGACTCTTCTGCACAAAAAAATCGGCAATACCGATTATTGTCTGAAACTCCTTCCCATCGGAGGCGCATGTATGATGGGAGAAGATGAAGTCGATGATTTGAGCGAGGGAAGCTTCAACAGCAAATCCCCGTGGCGGCGGATCTCCGTCATTGCGGCAGGACCGGCCTTTAACTTCATACTTGCATTCATCTGCAGTATCATTTTTATCGGCATCATCGGTGTCGATAAGCCGGTCGCAGGAAGCGTAACCGAAGGAAGCCCGGCCTATGAAGCAGGACTTCAGGCGGGAGATAAGATCGTGAAGATCGGCAGCAAACACATATATATTTTCCGTGATATCTCTGTCTACGAACAGCTTCACGCGGGAGAAGAACAGGAGATCGCTTATATTCGTGACGGAGAAAAGCATTCCGTCATTCTCACTCCGGTACAAAATGAAAACGGATACTATATGATCGGGATAACAAGCACCGGATATGAGAAAGCCGGTATTTTCGATATGCTCAAATACAGTGTCTTTGAAGTTCGCTATTGGATCGATTCCACGATCAGCGGCCTGCGGATGCTGTTCACCGGCAAAGTCGGAGTGAGCGAACTCTCCGGACCGGTAGGAGTCGTCAATATTGTAGATAATACCTACAAACAGTCCAAATCAGGCGGCGCTCTGCTGGTGTTTGTCAATATGCTGCGACTTGCCATACTCCTTTCCGCCAACCTGGGTGTTATGAACCTGCTGCCGATTCCGGCACTGGACGGAGGAAGACTGTTGTTCCTGATCGTCGAAGTCATACGAGGCAAACGTATACCGCCGGAAAAAGAAGGATATGTACACTTGACAGGAATGGTATTCCTGCTCGGACTCATGGCATTTGTCATGTTCAATGATGTAAGGAAGATCTTCTTTTAAAATGAAATTCGATGGTGTGTGGAGAAAATGATATCACACAGCATCGGATTTTCTATTTGCGGTAGCGTGTGGATGTAAAATGGAGTGAACTTTTTATTATTCAGATGAAGGTAAAAGAAAACAATATATATAATAGAAAGGAAGAGATATCATGCGAGAGCAGCTGACAGAAAGTGATGTTAAAAAAATCCGGGAGGAAATCGAATACCGTAAGCTTGTTGTCCGGAAGGAAGCGATAGAAGCAGTAAAAGAAGCAAGAGCACACGGGGATTTAAGCGAAAATTTCGAATATCATGCGGCAAAGAAAGATAAAAACCGAAACGAAAGCCGAATCCGCTATCTGGAAAGAATGCTGAAAACAGCAGTGATCGTATCGGATCAATCAGAAGATGGAGTAGCCGGAATCAATAACAGGATCACCGTTTATTTTCCGGAAGATGACGAGGAAGAAACATTCAAACTGGTCACTTCCATTCGCGGAAATTCGCTGAACGGATATATCAGCACCGAATCTCCAATCGGAAAAGCAATATTCGGACATAAGGTTGGCGATACCGTATCGGTGAAAGTCAGTGACGACTATTCTTATGATATAAAGATTGTTAAAATTGAGAATACGACGGATGATGAAGAGGATAGGATTCGGGCGTATTAGTTGTGGTATAGTTCAGGTGCCTGTCACTGTAAAAAAAACATAAACTGATGTCGACTAAAAACAGGATGTGGAAAAATGGACAATACAAGATTATGTGAACAAAGGAAGGAAACGTTGCATGCGCTACAAGAGTGCAGTTCTGAAGAGAATCTCTGGAACTGTATCGTTGCGTATCAGGATTATCCGTTTTATACCAGTACCGGGCTTCCATTTCGATATACATTGAAAATCGGGCGTAATGGAGAATATACAAAAGAATTATTTATCGATCGAAGGGAGAACAGTAAGTCGTTGTCGTGGAGTTCGGTGAGAATTGCATTTGGAAAAGCGGCTGTGAAGAAAGGGTATGTATTTAAACGTCCGAAAGAGATCGCTGATGTGCGGGGAATCAGTTATGTTTATAGTCTGCTGTGGCGTTTTGGGGTTATAATGGTACCGGAAGATGTGGAAGGAAGCTGCGAGGGAGTGTATGAGCCATGAACTCAGACATCAAGAACAAACAAGATCAAAAGGACGATGAGGCCACCAGTTAGAATATGGCAGAGAAAGGAAGTAGATAAAGGATAGAAATTATGGATTGCCATAAATGGGAAACTGTGGTACACTATTTCTCGAAACTGGTTCGAAAACCTCCCAGTATAAAAAACTAGGCAAAGTAAATCAGAATATATTCAGGCTGCAGGAAAGCAGCCTGGTTCATGATGCTTTTGTTTATGGAGGTTTCTGTAAACAAAAGCTATTTTTTTGCCTTTGAAAATAATAAGGAAAGGGAAAAAGAAGATGGAACGAAGAAAAGTGATTATTGACTGTGATCCTGGAATTGATGACAGTCTTGCGATCATGCTGGCGCTTAAATCAGAAGAGATCGAAGTGATCGGAATTACGATCGTGTGTGGAAATGCTCCTGTGGAGATGGGATTTGGAAATGCAAAGAAGGTCCTGCGGCAGATGGGCAGACTGGATGTACCGATTTTTGTCGGGGAAAAGAGACCGGTCAGGCGGGAATATGTGAATGCGCTTGACACTCATGGAGAAGATGGACTTGGTGAAAGCTATTTGTCGGAAGTGGATGGCTATGAACAGCAGATGGATGCTGTTGATTTTATGGCATCGGTGCTGAAAGCGGAGAAGGTTTCGGTGATCGCGTTGGGGCCGATGACGAATCTTGCAGTGTTGATTGATCGGGATATGGATGCATTTCTCAACATAGAAGAGCTGGTGTCCATGGGCGGAACGTTTAAAAGTCATGGAAACTGTTCGCCGGTGGCGGAATATAACTACTGGTGTGATCCGGATGCGGCGGCGCTTGTGTACGATACAATGTATGAGAACGGCAAAAAGATTCATATGATAGGTCTTGATGTGACGCGGAAAATTGTTCTGACACCGACGATTTTGGAATATATTTGCCGGCTGAATCCTGAAACAGGTGATTTTATCAGGAAGATTACAAAGTTTTATTTTGATTTTCACTGGCAGTGGGAGCATATCATCGGGTGTGTGATCAATGATCCGCTTACAGTGGCGTATTTTATCGACCGAAATATTTGCCAGGGCTTTGATTCTTATGTACAGATCGAGACACAGGGGATTTCTCTGGGGCAGTCTGTGGTAGATTCGATGAATTTCTACAGAAAAGAGGCCAATGCAAAAGTGATGACAGAAGTAGATGTCCTGCGCTTTTTCCGGTTATTCCTTTCCAGAATTCTGGACGTGAAGCCGGAAGAACTGGATATTTTGCAGGATATCATATAGGAGGATTTTGGGAATGAATGTAAAGTCAAGAAAAACATCAGCATATAAAATTTGCATGATTGCATTTGCTATCTGCATCAATTTGATCGGAGGCCAGATCGCGCTGTTTCTGAAACTTCCGATTTATCTGGACAGTATTGGAACTGTTTTGATTGCTTCGGTTATGGGGCCATTCTATGGAATGCTCCCGAATCTGATCAGTGGACTGCTTATGGGAATAACGGTTGATATTTATTCCCTGTATTATGCACCGGTTGGGATCATACTTGGGCTTGTGACCGGCCTTGTATACAGGAAATACCATCCGAAGAAGTGGTGGATTCTGGTGGCGGCGCTTGTAATCACCATTCCGTCTACGATTGCAAGTTCTTGCATTACGGCGTTTTTGTTTGGCGGAATTACGTCTTCGGGTTCCACGATCCTTGTTCAGGTGCTGGCCAGAACACCGCTTGGACTGGTGGGAAGCTGTTTTGTTGTGCAATTTATTACGGATTATATCGACCGAGTGATTTGTTTGTACGTTGTTGCGATCCTGAACAAGGCATTGAAGAAATATTTGAAGGAGAGTTTGTAAAGATGAATGTATTGATTACCGGGACCGGCTCCGGGATTGGGAAAGGGTGTGCGGAATATTTCTTAAAGGAAGGGCATCGCGTGTTTGGATTTGACAGGAAGGAGTCTGCAATTGTGGATGAGAATTATACCCATTATTGCCTGGATATCCGAGAAGAATCTGCCTATCCGGAACTTCCGGAGATTCAGGTGCTGATCAACAATGCCGGTGTCCAGAATGACAATGATATTGACGTGAATCTAAAGGGAACGATATCGATAACCGAGCATTATGGGATTCAGCCGGAGATTCGCTCGATTGTCATGATCGGATCAGCAAGCGGGCATACCGGTTCGGAATTTCCGGAATATGCGGCAAGCAAGGGAGGCGTCCTTGCTTATACCAAGAATGTAGCTATGCGGATCGCAGCGTATCAGGCTACTTGCAACAGCCTGGATTTCGGAGGGGTTATGACCGAATTGAACAGACCGGTGATGGAAGATGAAACACTGTGGAATGAGATTATGGAACTGACTCCTCTGAAGCGGTGGATGACGGTGGAAGAAGCGGCGGAATGGATCTATTTTATGGCGGTTACGAACGGGTTTTGCACCGGGCAGAATATTTTGATCGATGGGCTGGAAGCGGGAAACTGCAATTTTGTCTGGCCAAAGTGACATATCGCTTGTTTATAGAAAAGAATGATTGCGAATCATGGCTTCGTGTGATAACATTATCCTAAAGTGGATAGATTTCATGTATGGCAGATAGGGGAAGGCTACCCTGCCACCTAAGGAGGAAATGATATGTTTGAAACACTGAAGATTGTCGGAGAGAAGTTCCGGCTTCCCGGCGAGCTGTATTTTTACCATGTGATTGCAATGGGAAATATTAATTCTACTTATAAAGTAACTTATACGAATGAGAAGACGTTCAAGTCTTATCTGTTCCAGAAAGTCAATACGAATGTATTTAAGAGTCCGGTTGAGATTATGGAGAATATCGATCATGTGACGTCGTTCATCCGCGCGAAGTATCCGGATCAGATCACCCTTCATTTTCATCATACGAATGAGGGGACGAATTATTATATTGACGGGGATGATGCGTTCTGGCGTGTGATCAATTATGTGGATTCGGTGACGTTTAATGCTTCGGATGATCTGCATGTGATCGAGGCGACGGGGAAGGCGTTTGGTAATTTTCAGACACAGCTTTCTGATTTTGACGGTTCGATTCTGCATGAGACGATTCCGGATTTTCATAATACGAAAAAGCGGTTGGATACGCTGTTTGCGGATGTGGAAATGGATGAATGTGGCCGTGTGAAGGAAGTATCTGAGGAGATCGCGTATATTGAGTCGGTCAGAGAGCAGGCGGCGGAGCTTAGTGTGAGATTTGAAAATGGTGAGATCCCGAAGCGTGTCACGCACAATGACACGAAATGTAATAATGTGCTGTTTGACAGTGTGACGAAAGAGCCTATCGTGGCGATCGATTTGGATACGATCATGCCGGGTATGTCGATGTATGATTTCGCGGATGCGGTCCGGTTTATTGCCAATACGGCGGTGGAGGACGAGCCGGATACTTCGAAGGTGTTCTTTGATACAGCGAAATTCCGTGCGTTTGCAAATGGTTTTATCGGGGCAACGAAGGACTCTCTTACGGAGATTGAGATTGAAAATCTTGTGAAGGCGACGTTTTCGATTACGATCGAGCTTGCGTCCAGATTCCTGGATGATTATATTACCGGGGATAAATATTTCCGGTGTGAGTACCCGAAACATAATCTGGTCCGGACCCGCTGTCAGTTGCAGTTGGCGAAGGATATTGCGCGGAAGACGGATGAGCTGGAATGGATCATCCGGGATGTTCTGGAGAAACGTTCCTAAGTTTATTTATAATAAATTTTTCCAAGCAGACGATCCAGATTGTCTGTATTAATCTGTTCGATCAGTTCGCCTTGTGCGTAATAAATACTGATCACGGATTCGCATAAGGTCCGGCAGATGCGTTCCAGATCGCGGACGCCGTCTTCCGGACAGAGGCGGATCAGTTTTTTTATCGCATCTTCTTTCAGTTCAAGGCCCTGTGGATGTGCCAGCTCATTTTCCAGAGGATCACAGAGATAATCCAGAGAGTCCAGATGATATTCGGTGATCAGCTTCGGCCAGACGTAGCCTTCCACGATTTGTTCTTTATCAAACGGTGTGTAGGATGGAAGCTCCACGATATCAAGCCGGTCTTTCAGGACCGGAGAGAGCGGCTCAAGGCTGTTGGCTGTCGCGATGAAAATTGCATTGGACAGATCCAGCGGAAATCCGAGATAGTTGTCCACAAACCGAGAACGGTCGCTGTCCAGAAGGTCGAGCAGTACATTCTCTGGGCAGCCGTGTTCCAGTGAATCCCCCATTTTATCGATTTCATCGAGAAGAATCACCGGGCAGAAGCTCTTGGAGCGGATCAATGCATCCACGATCCGTCCGGGTCTTGCGTTATGGAAAATGGTCTGGGTGCCGCGAAGAAACAGCGCATCGGAGATCCCTGCCAGGGAAATCTTGACGCATGGCCTTCCCATTGCCCTTGCGATGGAGGCGGCGATGGAGGTTTTTCCGACGCCCGGAGCCCCTGCGAGAAGTAGAACGGCACCATAATTCTTGCCAAGATGCTTCTGGCAGGCCATGTAGCGGAGGATTTTCTCCTTCACATCCGTCATGGCATAGTGGGAGCAGTCCAGAATCCGTTTCGCCTGTGTCAGATTAATATCCGGGACTTTGTCACCTGCCTGCCACGGAATCTTCAGCATCGTGGTAAGGTAGGCTTCTTTTATATCAGCCGGATCCAGTTCAATAAGAAAATTCTGTATTTCTTCCGGCATACATTCAAATAACTCCGGCGCGATCCGGTTCCGAAGGCGGTATTTCAGTTGGTTGTGACGGGAGAGTGTTTCTGTTTCATTCATGATCTTGTACTCCAATTTTATCTGTATTTGTTTGTTGGATGTATTATAATATATTTGTAGGGATTTTTTCAATAGGATGGAAGTTAATAATGGGGAGAATAGGGGGAGTTTCATTTTCAATTACAGATTCATTGAAAAATGATATTGTGTATGCTAACATAACGGAAACGGGATACTTTGAAACAGGAATTGTGCTTGGAATAGAATCATATGAATCAGGAGCGAAGAAATTGTGGCAGAAAGAATCATAGAAATTATAAAAATCATACTTACGAACGTACTGACAGCATTGTACCAGCCGCTTGGCTTTGCAATGATATTAGCAGTGCTGTTTATGTTCCTATATTTATATGCGCGGGAGTACGGGTGGAAGGAGGCGGCCGGAATGTGGTGGAATGCGTTCAAAGCGGATTCCTTTTTCCGCAAGCTGTTTGTGCTGGCATTTTACACGGCGATGCTTCTTTTTCGGACGCTGCTGAACCGGGATATCTGGGCAAATCCGCTTTCGGATGTGATCGGAGGGGCGATTTGCTGGATTGGATATAAAGTGAAGTCTAATAACAAACCGCTGTAACCTTAAAAAAGCCTACAGCGGTTCCAGGTTCTGGTGCATTGGTGCGCTAGCGTTTCTTCAGGCAATACTTTTCAACGGCACTGATGATCCCATAAAGTCCCAGAGCGATGAAACACAGGATACAGATCGAAAGAATGAGAAGATCCAGTTTGAATACCTGGCTTCCGTAGATGATCATGTATCCCAGTCCTTCCCGCCCGCCGATAAATTCGCCGATGACGACGCCGACCAGGCAGAGGCCGATGTTGACTTTCATGGTGCTGATGATGGCGGGGATGCAGCTTGGGATGACAACTTTGGTCAGGGCATGATAACGATTGCCGTGCAGGGTGTAGATCAGGGTGAGTTTATCGGGATCGACGGTGACGAAGTTGGCGTAAAGATTTAAGATGCTGCCGAAGATGGCAACGGACATTCCCGCGACGATGATCGTGGTCTTGTTGGCACCGAGCCATACGATGAGCAGGGGAGCCAATGCGGATTTGGGCAGGCTGTTCAGAATGACCAGGTAAGGATCGAGAACCTCGGAAAGCCCCGGGCTGAACCAGAGCAGGATTGCGATGATGAGACTCAGGATGATTACAAGGGCGAAGCTCAGGAGCGTTTCATAAAGGGTCACGCCGATGTGCAGGAAAATGCTTCCGTCCAGAATCATGTCCCTGAGACAGAGGGCGATGCGGGAGGGACTGCTGAAAATGAAGGAGTCGATGATTCCGGTATTGGCCGTGAATTCCCACAGAAACAGGAATCCGAGCAGGATGGCGGCGCGGGAGAAACGGACGATCTTCTTACGGCGGCGCTGTTTGTTCAGGTAGTAGATCTGGCCTTGGGACAGTTCATTCATTGGGGTTTAACTCCTTCCATATGAGATTGAAATAGGATTTGAATTCCGGGGCATTGCGCCGTTTCAGAGGTGTTAGATCCGGCTCCTGGAATGTGATGGGGACGGTCTGTAGTATGGTGGCGGGGCGGGCGGTGAGGACGATCACGCGATCGGCAAGGCTAATGGCTTCCGCCAGATCGTGTGTGACCAGAATTGCGCTTTTTTTCTCTTTTCGGATGATCTGGCCGATGTCGTCCCCGACCGTCAGTCTTGTCTGGTAGTCGAGCGCCGAGAAAGGTTCATCCAGCAGGAGAAGATCCGGCTCCATAACCAGTGTGCGCACGAGGGCGGCCCTCTGCCGCATTCCTCCGGAGAGTTCCGAAGGGCGGGAATTAGCGAATTGATCCAGTCCGTAGATGTCCAGCAGTTCGCGTGCTTTTTCTTTGGCACGGGCGGTCATGCTGTGCTGGATTTCCAGACCGAGGAGTACGTTGTGATAGACGGTGCGCCATTCCAGAAGTTCATCCTTCTGAAGCATATAGCCGATGTTGGTGGCGCTGCCGCGTAAGTATTTTCCATTTAGCAGGATCAGCCCTTTTTCGGGTTCCAGAAGACCTGCAATCAGGTGTAAGAGTGTGGATTTTCCACAGCCGGACGGACCGACGATGGCGAGAAAGTCGCCTTCTTTCATAGAGAACGAAATGTGTTCCAGCGCTTTGGTTTCGCCGTCCATGTTGTGATAGGCATAATTGATATCTTTGACTTCCAGCAGATATTCCATAGGTAACCTCCAGTCTCATGAATGATACGGGGAAAGATTCTATATATTATTTTATGAAAAGATACACATATCTGTTCGGAAACGGTAATATTTGATAAGAAATACGAAGAAACATATAAGATCCGGGAAGGAAAGAAGAGAGGAGTAGGGAAGAAGTGAACAGGAATTATCAGAAGGAGATGGAGAAGGTGATCGGATGCCTGGAAGAGGAAGAAAAGGTCCCGAAGCTTCTGCTCCACAGCTGTTGTGCACCGTGCAGCAGTTATGTACTGGAATATTTATCGCAGTATTTTGAGATCACGGTGTTTTACTATAATCCGAATATTTTTCCGGAAGAGGAATTCTATAAGAGAATCCGGGAACAGGAGCGGCTGATCCGGGAAATGCCTGCGAAGTATCCGGTTCATTTTCTTGCGGGAAATTATGACAGTGAGAAATTTTATGCCATGGCAAAAGGGCTGGAGCAGGTGCCGGAGGGCGGCGAGCGCTGTTTTAAATGTTATGAGCTGAGACTCAGGGAAGCGGCAAAGGTGGCGGCAGCGGGCGGATTTGACTATTTTACCACGACGCTCAGCATCAGTCCGCTGAAAAATGCCGCAAAGCTCAATGAAATCGGCGAGCGTCTGGCGGCGGAATATCAGGTTGCGTATCTTCCGTCTGATTTTAAAAAGAAGAACGGATATAAGCGTTCTACCGAGCTCTCCAGAGAGTATGGATTATACAGGCAGGATTACTGTGGCTGTATTTTCTCGAAAAAAGAGCGGATGGAAACTTTACAGAAGTAGGAAAACTGTGGTACACTCAAAAAGGTTTACTAAGTGATGAAAAGGCAGAAAAGAGGGAAAGCGATGGCACAGTTATGGGGAGGACGCTTTACGAAGGAGACGGATCAGCTCGTTTATAACTTTAATGCGTCCATTTCATTCGACAAACGGTTTTACGAACAGGATATTAAGGGAAGTATCGCCCATGTGATGATGCTTTGTAAGCAGGGAATCCTGTTTGAGGAAGAGAAGAAAGAAATTATTGCAGGTCTGGAAAGTATTCTCCGCGATGTGGAGAGCGGCAGACTTGAGATTACAGATAAATATGAAGATATACACAGTTTTGTGGAGGCTAATCTGATCGAGCGGATCGGGGATGTGGGTAAGATGCTCCACACCGGGCGCAGCAGGAATGACCAGGTGGCACTGGACATGAAGATGTATATCCGGAGTGAGATTATTTCCCTGCAGGGACTGGTGGTGGATCTTTTGCGGGAGCTTCTGGAGATCATGAAGCAGAACGTTGATACGATCATGCCGGGATTTACACATATGCAGAAAGCGCAGCCGACGACGCTGGCGCATCATATGGGAGCTTATTTTGAAATGTTCAAGCGGGATCATTCGCGTTTGAAGGATATTTATAAACGGATGAACACCTGTCCGCTGGGAGCAGGAGCGCTTGCGGGAACGACTTATCCGCTGGATCGGAACTATACGGCAGAGCTTCTTGGATTTGACGGGCCGACGCTCAACAGTATGGATTCCGTTTCCGACCGGGATTATCTGATCGAACTGATGAGTGCGCTTTCCACGATCATGATGCATCTGAGCCGGTTTTCGGAAGAGGTGATCATCTGGAATTCGAATGAGTACCAGTTTGTCGAGATTGATGACAGCTACAGTACGGGAAGCAGCATCATGCCGCAGAAGAAGAATCCGGACATTGCCGAGCTGGTGCGCGGTAAGACGGGACGTGTCTACGGTGCATTGATGTCGATTCTGACAACGATGAAAGGAATCCCTTTGGCATATAATAAGGATATGCAGGAGGATAAGGAACTGATCTTTGATGCGATCGACACGGCGAAGGGCTGTCTGGCCCTATTTACCGGAATGATCTCTACAATGAAGTTCAACAAAGAGCGGATGAACGAGAGTTCACGCCACGGTTTCACCAATGCCACAGATGCGGCGGATTACCTGGTGAATCATGGAGTGCCGTTCAGGGATGCACACGGGATCGTAGGTCAGTTGGTTCTCTACTGTATCGATAAGGGAATTGCGCTGGATGATATGTCTCTGGAAGAATACAAAGCGATCTCACCGGTATTTGGGGAAGACATCTATGACGCAATCAGCATGGAGACCTGTGTGAACAAGCGGAAGACGATCGGAGCACCGGGACCGGATGCGATGCGTAAGGTCATTGAGATCTATACGAAATATCTGGAAGAGTGCTAATATAGTTACTGTTCACACAGTAGCCAGCATTTACTGCCGGCTACGTGCCAACAGCGTACATGGCACGCGGATTTGGAATGGAAAATAGCTTGCATTTCTTAGGGAAATGGGTTATTATACTTGGGACACGTACAAATGTGTTCCGACTAAAGACAAAATAGAGAAAAGAAATGAGGAAAAGCGATGAAAAAGAAATTAAAAGTTGGGATTCTTGGAGCGACCGGAATGGTTGGACAGCGTTTTATCGCCCTTCTGGAGAATCACCCATGGTTTGAGGTTGTCACTGTAGCAGCAAGCCCGCGTTCTGCAGGCAAAACATATGAAGAGGCAGTTGGAGACCGTTGGAAAATGGACACTCCGATGCCGAAGAAAGTAAAGAAACTGATCGTACATAATATTAATGAAGTAGAGGAAGTTGCATCTACTGTTGATTTTGTTTTCAGTGCGGTCGATATGACGAAAGAAGAGATCCGTGCGATCGAAGATGCTTATGCTAAGGCAGAGACACCGGTTGTTTCCAATAACAGTGCACATCGCTGGACACCGGATGTACCGATGGTTGTACCGGAGATCAACCCGGAGCATTTTGAAGTGATTGAGGCTCAGAGAAAACGTCTCGGAACAAAACGCGGATTCGTAGCCGTAAAACCGAACTGCTCGATCCAGAGCTATGCACCGGTGCTTACCGCCTGGAAAGAATTCCAACCGACCGAAGTTGTAGCTACAACGTATCAGGCAATTTCAGGAGCCGGAAAAACCTTTAAAGACTGGCCGGAAATGGTAGAAAATATTATTCCGTATATCGGCGGCGAAGAAGAGAAGAGTGAACAGGAACCGCTTCGTCTCTGGGGCAGAGTGGAAAACGGACAGATCGTGAAAGCGAAAGAGCCTGTGATCACGACCCAGTGTATCCGTGTTCCGGTTCTGAACGGACATACCGCAGCGGTATTTGTAAACTTTGCAAAGAGCCCGACAAAAGAAGAGCTTCTTGAAAAACTGGAAAACTTTAAGGGTCTTCCGCAGGAACTGGAGCTTCCAAGTGCGCCGAAGCAGTTTATCCGTTATCTCGAAGAAGATAACCGTCCGCAGGTAAAACTGGATGTGGATTATGAGAATGGAATGGGAATCACGGTCGGACGTCTGAGAGAAGACACATTGTTTGACTGGAAATTCGTAGGACTTTCCCACAACACAGTACGTGGAGCGGCAGGCGGAGCAATCCTGTGTGCAGAGACACTTGTTGCGAAGGAATATATCAAGGCAAAATAAGAGAACATCTGATAGGCCGTTTCATTTGAACAAATGTTACGGCCTTTTTAAACTTATTTTATAGGGGAAGATATTTGCCACGGTATCAGGCAAGACAGGGGGAAGGATTATGGACAAAGAAATGCTGAATTATACACAGAACAGAGAGCTTTCCTGGCTGAAATTCAATCACCGGGTTCTGGAAGAGGCACAGGATCCGACGGTTCCGCTTCTGGAGCGGATGAAATTTGTTGCGATCTTTACCAGCAATCTGGATGAGTTCTTTATGATCCGTGTTGGGAGCCTGTATGACATGGCCCAGACGGATCATACGGCGGTTGACAGTCGTTCGGGCATGACGCCGAAAGAACAGCTGGATGCGATTTTTGCGGCAGTGGCACCGCTATATAAGGAGCGCGACAAGACATACTCTGAGATTAAAAAGCTGCTGAGCCCGTATGGTGTCTGCGGGCTTTCCATAAAGGAACTGGAAGCACAGGAAAAGAAGTACGTTAAGAAGTATTTTAAAGATCAGATTCTGCCGATCCTTTCGCCACAGATCGTGGACGCGAATCATCCGTTTCCTCATCTTCTGAATAAAGCCTTGTATGTAATCGCCAATCTGAAGCAGGACAACAAGTCCATGCTGGGAATCGTGCCGGTACCGCAGTTTGTATCCGACATTCTGTATTTGCCGGGGCATGACATCCGTTATATCCGGATGGAGAAGGTGCTGATGGAATATTTGGATCTGATCTTTGAAAAATACGAGGTTACAGACCGGAACTATATCTGCGTGACGAGAAATGCGGATATTTCCCCGGATGACGAATCCCTGGAGATCAACGATGATTTCCGGTTTCGTATGCAGGAGACGCTTCATAAACGTCGCAGAATGGCGGTCGTTCGTCTGGAGACGGCAGAGCCGCTTCCCAAAGATGCGGAAAAGTATTTCTGTGATAAATTTAAGATCACCCCGGCTCAGATCTTCCGGACCAAAATGCCGATGAAGCTGGATTACATTTTCTCGATTATGGATAAAGTGCCGTCTTCCATGAAGCGTCCGCTGGTGGATGAACCGTTCACCCCGCAGCCGTGCCGTTACCTGACCGACGACAGTGTGATGAAGCAGGTAAAAAAGAAGGATGTTCTTTTATCCTTTCCATATGAGAGTATGGATCCGTTTCTGCGTCTGATTAAAGAGGCTTCTCAGGACCCGTCGGTTCTAACCATCAAGATCACGATCTACCGTCTTGCAAAGAAAGCAAGACTGGTGGAATATCTCTGTGCGGCGGCTGAAAACGGGAAGGAGGTCACGGTACTGATCGAGCTTCGTGCACGGTTCGACGAGCAGAATAACATTGACTGGTCGGAACGGCTTGAGGAGGCAGGCTGCAGGGTGATCTATGGATTTGATGGTTACAAGGTGCATTCGAAAATCTGTCTGATCACATACCGGAACAAGAATGAAATTCAGTATATCACGCAGGTGGGTACGGGAAATTACAACGAGAAGACGGCTGCAATGTACACCGATGTTTCACTGATTACGGCAAATAAGAGCATCGGAAATGATGCGTCCGTATTTTTCAAAAATATGTCGATCGGCAATCTCAACGGGAGCTATGAGAATCTGATCGTATCGCCGACAAGCCTGAAACCGAAGATCCTGCATCTCATAGATGAGGAAATCAAAAAGGGTGCCTCCGGGCGGATCGTCATGAAAATGAATTCGGTGACGGATGTGGATTTTATCCGCAAAATATCGGAAGCGTCTCAGGCCGGAGTGAAGATCGATCTGATCGTCCGGGGAATCTGCTGTATCCTTCCGGGCGTGCCGGGTTATACGGAAAATCTGAAAGTGACCAGCATTGTTGGACGTTTTCTGGAACATCCCAGGATTTTCTGTTTTGGAGAAGGACCGGATCAGAAGGTATACATCGGCTCAGCGGACATGATGACGAGAAATACCGAAAAACGTGTGGAAGTGGCCTGCCCGGTTTACGACAGCCGGATCAAAGACCAGCTGGTACATATGCTGGAAATCATGCTGGAGGATAACCAGAAAGCACGTGAGCTGCAAAGTGACGGCAGCTATAAAAAGAAAGAAAAAGGGACCAAAAAAGTCTGTGCTCAGGAGTATTTCATGAAGGAAGCGCTTACGGTAAAGAGACCGAAAAAGGCGGATGAAGCAGGTCTGTGGGTGCGGATTCTAAAATGGTTCTTTGGAAAACAACATCGATAGGACGGACAGGAGTATTTGTAATTATTTATGGGTAAAAAATCAGTTTATATAGCCGAAAAACCGAGTGTTGCGCAGGAATTTGCCAAGGCGCTGCACCTGAATTTAAAAAGAAAGGACGGGTATCTGGAGGCGGATGAAGCCATCGTGACCTGGTGTGTGGGGCATCTGGTGACCATGAGTTATCCGGAAGCTTATGATGAGAAATACAAACGCTGGAGCCTTCAGACGCTCCCTTTTATTCCTAAGGAATATAAATATGAAGTAATCCCGGCTGTGAAGAAACAGTTTGAGATTGTGAAAGGTGTGCTCACCCGGGAAGATGTGGAGCGGATCTATGTCTGTACCGACTCCGGACGGGAAGGAGAATATATTTACCGGCTGGTGGAGCAGATGGCTCATGTGAAGGGAAAAGAACGCCGCAGGGTCTGGATTGATTCCCAGACGGAGGAAGAGATCCTGAGAGGGATCCGGGAGGCGAAGGATCTGTCCGAGTATGACAATCTCTCGGCTTCCGCTTATCTTCGGGCCAAGGAAGATTATCTGATGGGAATTAATTTTTCCCGACTTCTTACACTCAAATACGGGAACAGCATTTCCGGTTATCTGGGAAATAACTACACCGTCATTTCCGTAGGACGCGTGATGACCTGTGTACTGGGGATGGTGGTGCGCCGCGAGCGTGAGATTCGTGAATTCGTCAAAACTCCGTTCTACCGTGTCCTGCAGAGTGTGGATGTGGACGGGCACAGCTTTGACGGTGAGTGGAGAGCGGTGAAGGACTCCCTTTATTTTGAATCGCCGAAACTGTATAAAGAAAATGGATTTAAGAAGCGGGAGGATGCCGAGAACCTGATCGCACACCTAAATGAAGGGCCTGCGGAGACGAAGATCCTTTCCATCGAAAAGAAAAAAGAAAAGAAGAATCCGCCTCTTTTATTTAACCTGGCAGAGTTGCAGAATGAATGTTCCAAACGGTTCAAGATCAGTCCCGACGAAACGCTGCGCATTGTGCAGGAATTATATGAGAAGAAGCTGGTGACTTATCCGAGAACGGATGCCCGTGTGCTTTCCACTGCGGTTGCGAAGGAAATCACGAAGAATCTGAACGGGCTGAGCAAATATCCTGTGGCGGCGCCTTATATGCAGGACATTCTGAATTTCGGCAGCTACAAGAATCTCGCGAAGACACGGTATGTCAATGATAAACAGATTACGGACCATTATGCGATCATTCCCACCGGACAGGGGCTGCCGGCTTTGAATTCGGTTGCGCCGGTGGCGAAAAACGTATATGATGTAATTGTACGGAGATTTCTCAGTATTTTCTATCCGCCTGCAGTATATCAGAAAGTGGCTGTGACGACACAGATGCAGGAAGAACAGTTTTTTGCAAGCTTCCGTGTGCTGGCTGAAGAGGGATATCTGAAGGTGGCAGGGATCCCGGGGAAGAAAGCGGCATCGCCAAAGGGAACTGCCGTCGATGCGGAGTCTTCTGAAAATCCGGCTTCGGATGGGGAGAATGAAACACAGGATCTGGATGCGGCGTTTTTTGAATGTATTCAGAAGCTGAAAAAGGGAATGGTTCTTCCTGTGAAAGGCCTTGCGATCAAGGAAGGAGAAACCTCTCCTCCGAAACGATATAATTCGGGTTCTATGATCCTTGCGATGGAAAATGCGGGGCAGTTGATCGAGGATGAAGAGCTGCGCGCACAGATCAAAGGTAGCGGAATCGGTACCAGTGCCACACGCGCGGAGATTCTGAAGAAATTATTTAACATCAAATACCTGGCGCTGAACAAGAAGACACAGGTGATCACACCGACACTTCTCGGCGAGATGATCTATGATGTGGTGGACCATTCTATCAAGTCACTTTTGAATCCGGAACTGACTGCGAGCTGGGAAAAGGGGCTCACATATGTTGCAGACGGTGATATCACGCCGGATGAATATATGAGAAAGCTGGAGCAGTTCATTATAACCCGTACAAACGGCGTGCTGGGTTTAAATAACCAATATCAACTGAGAGGCTGTTATGACAAGGCGGCTGAGTTTTATAAAAAACCTGTGAAGAACACAGAAAAAGGGAAAGGGAAAAAAGAATGAAAGAAATGACTGTAAAAGAAATGTACACATTGGAAGAGACGATTGCGAAAGACATTTTTGAAGGTGTTACCTATCCATGGGAAGTACTGCCGAAGATCAGCAGCTTTATTTTAGAACTGGGTGCCACACTTCCGGAGGAAGAATATGAAAAGCGCGGTGAAAATGTGTGGGTGGCAAAGTCCGCAAAGGTGGCTCCGACTGCATTTATCGGCGGCCCGGCGATCATCGGAAAGGAAGCGGAGATCCGTCATTGTGCATTTATCCGCGGAAATGCGATTGTAGGGGAAGGCGCTGTTGTGGGAAATTCCACTGAGCTTAAGAATGTCATTCTTTTCAACAAAGTGCAGGTTCCACATTATAATTACGTCGGTGATTCGGTTCTCGGATATAAATCCCACATGGGTGCCGGTTCGATTACGTCCAATGTGAAATCTGATAAGAAGCTGGTTGTGATCAAGACTCCGGAGGGAGGTATTGAGACCGGTATGAAGAAATTCGGCGCGATGCTGGGAGATAATGTGGAAGTCGGATGCGGAACGGTTCTGAATCCGGGAAGCGTGGTTGGAAAAGGAACGAATATTTATCCACTTTCCATGGTAAGAGGCTATGTTCCGGCAAACAGTATTTATAAAAAGCAGGGCGAGGTCGTAGAAAAGAGATAATTTCTTCGGTTTCCGGGAAGTTTGGAGAAACAAGATGAGATACAAATGTGTAGTTTCCGATCTGGATAAAACGCTTCTGAATGAGGAGAGTACGCTTTCTGCGACGACGCGGGATGCGCTTGAACGGCTGATCGAGGCGGGAATCCTGGTGGTCCCGGCAAGCGGGAGGCCGTTTGGGGCATTTCCGGAGTGCATCACGAAAATGGACGGGATCCGGTATGCGATCACTTCCAACGGCGTGGTACTGATGGATGTCGAGAAACGGGAACAGATCTGGTCCCTGAAGCTTCAAAGCCAGGTGGTCAGGAGTGTGTTTGCACTTTTAGAACATTATTCTGTGACTTACGAGGCATTCATCGACGGAAAGGCGTACACCGGTCAGGACTATTTTGACTGCCCTGAGATGTTTGGTGTACGGCCTGAGATTCGCGGTTACATTCAAAGTACCCGTCATGCAGTACCGGATATCCGGAGCTTTCTCAAGGAGCATGAGAAGGAACTGGACTGCATGGATGTGATCGCAAATCCAAAAGAAAAAGACGAGATCCTGAAGCTGGTTCGGGAAACGATTCCCGGAATCTATGTGACGACCAGTGCCCCGCATCTGATCGAAATATCGGACGAGGCGGCGGGTAAACATGCCGGACTTAAGAAACTTCTGGAAATGCTGAAGATCGACCCGTCGGAGGCCATCGCGTTCGGTGACGGGGACAATGACAGCGAAATGCTTCGGGAAGCAGGACTTGGAGTAGCGGTATCTAATGCGGGTGAGCTTTGCAGGGCGGCTGCCGATATGATCACAGCTTCCAATGAGGAAGATGGTGTGGCAGAGGCGCTTTATCGGGTTTTCCCGGAAATATTTGGGAGTAAAACAGGCGGAATCGGGAAAAGGAAAGGAATCAAGAAATGAGAAAAGTAGGATTTATCGGTGTAGGGATCATGGGAAAATCCATGGTGCGTAATTTGATGAAGGCAGGATTTGAACTGCATATTTATGCGAGAAATCGTGCAAAGGTGGAAGATGTAATCGGGGAAGGAGCCCTGTTTCATGACTCAATTGCTGCCTGCGTAAAGGGATGCGAGGCGGTCATTACGATCGTTGGTTTTCCGCAGGATGTGGAAGAAGTATACTTCGATGAAGGAGGCATTCTGGAATCTGCAGATGCCGGTGCTTATCTGATTGATATGACGACGACCAGTCCACAGATCTCTGTGAAGATTAGTAAAGAAGGGGAAGAAAAAGGATTTCATGTGCTGGATGCGCCGGTCACCGGAGGGGATACCGGGGCGAAGGCCGGAACCTTATCCATTCTGGTCGGCGGAAAGGAAGAAGATTTCGAGGCATGTATGCCACTTTTTGAGGCCGTGGGAACCAATATCAACTATCAGGGTGAAGCAGGCTGCGGCCAGCATGCGAAGCTTGCCAACCAGATTATGATCGCGGGAACCCTTACAGGAGTCTGCGAGGCTCTGAGCTATGCGAAAGCGAAAGGTCTGGATATGCCGACTTTATTAAAATCGGTTTCCACAGGAGCAGCGGGAAGCAAACAGCTCGACACCTTCGGACCGAAGATCCTGGAGGAGGATTATGCACCGGGATTCTTTATGAAGCATTTCATCAAAGATATGAAGCTGGCGCTGGTGGAGGCAAATATCAGTGGACTCAGTCTGGAGATGCTCAGTCTTGTTCTTGCAAATTACGAGGAGCTTGAGGCAGAAGGGCTGGGAGATCTCGGAACTCAGGCACTGATGAAGTACTACGAAGTACAAGAGGAGGAATAACCATGAAACTTACGGTGTTAGGGACTGGAAATGCAGCGGTGACGGAATATTTTAACACCTGTTTCGTATTGTCAGATAAACACAGGCATTTTCTGGTAGACGGTGGCGGTGGAAACCGCATCTTAAAAGCGCTGAAGGACGCACAGGTACCGTTGGAAGAAATCCACGATATTTTCCTGACTCACGAACATCTTGATCATATTCTTGGCGTTATCTGGCTGATCCGTATGATTGGACAGAAGATGAATCAGGGGAAATATGAGGGTGATCTCAGAATCTACTGCCATTCGGATCTGGTAAATAAGGTGGTGACGATCGCGGAGCTCACTATTCAGAAGAAGGTGACAAAGCATATCGGAGAAAGGATTCAGATGATTCCTCTGGAAAACGGGGACCGGAAGATGATCATGGATTGTCCGGTCACCTTCTTTGATATCCAGTCGACGAAAGCGAAACAGTACGGATTCTCCATGATCCTACCCGGCGGCACAAAGCTCTCCTGCTGCG
The DNA here is from genome assembly GCF_052066395.1 of Bariatricus sp. HCP28S3_A4. Classification (NCBI taxonomy): domain Bacteria; kingdom Bacillati; phylum Bacillota; class Clostridia; order Lachnospirales; family Lachnospiraceae; genus Bariatricus; species Bariatricus sp. HCP28S3_A4. The sequence goes on from NZ_JBQHSE010000023.1 coordinate 42,255, forward strand.
GAGACGAACCCTATAACCCATGCGAATACGAGTATGTAAAGGACAGCGACTGGCTGATGCATGAGGCATTCTGCCTATATAGCGAGGCCGATCGATACAAACCTTACGAGAAACACCATAGCACGGTGCGGGAAGCATGTGAACTTGCCGAACGGCTGGGCGTGGCAAATTTGATTTTGTATCACACTGAGGAAGACCATCTGAAGAACAGGAAGGAATTGTATACGGCTGAGGGAAAAGCGTATTATCACGGAAATCTGTATGTTCCGGAGGATATGGAATGGTTTGAAATTTAGTGCGGGAAATCTTTGGATAGAATGATTTCTTATATTTGATTTGGAAGCAACACTTTGGCTCTGCGGCTGAAGTGTTGCTTCTTTCTGGTACAGCTTTTTATCGCAACAGGATCCGTGAAATTGCTTGTAAAGAAGATTTTGGTATGGTATCATTCAAAGAGGTAAGGATCAGAGTATTTTGATCCTTTCCGTTTTCAGTTGCCATGCATATGAGAAAATGGTTCGGTGGACCATTTTTGAGTGGCACATTTTCAGAGAGATGACGATGGCATTGTGGTTCGGTTCTGCAATAGATCATTCGTCATAATAAGAACAAAACTGCTTGACAAAACAGAACGTATGTACTATTATTGATTTACGACAAACATTCGTTCGATAGAGTCGGAATTCCAAAAGTAAACTTTGATGAGAAAATTCAGTAAAGATAAAGGAGAATTTGAATTATGGCAGCAATGAGTGATGAGAATAAAAAGAAAGCGCTGGATGCAGCGATTGCAAAACTGGAGAAGGATTTTGGAAAAGGAACTGTGATGAAGCTGGGGGATCCGGCCGCACAGGTTCAGGTGGAGACTGTACCGACAGGATCCCTGAGTCTCGATATTGCGCTCGGAATGGGCGGCGTACCGAAGGGACGTATCGTGGAGATCTACGGACCGGAGTCCAGTGGTAAGACGACGGTCGCACTTCATATGATCGCCGAAGTCCAGAAGCGCGGAGGAATTGCAGGATTCATTGATGCGGAGCACGCGCTGGATCCTGTGTATGCGAAGAATATCGGTGTGGATATTGATGAATTATATATTTCCCAGCCGGACAGCGGTGACCAGGCACTGGAGATCACGGAGACGATGGTGCGCTCCGGAGCGATCGATATCATTGTTGTGGACTCCGTAGCTGCACTTGTACCGAAACAGGAGATCGAAGGTGACATGGGAGACAGTCATGTCGGGCTTCAGGCGCGTCTGATGTCCCAGGCACTCAGAAAACTGACGCCGGTAATCAGTAAGTCGAACTGTGTAGTGATCTTCATCAACCAGCTTCGTGAGAAGGTCGGTGTGATGTTCGGTAATCCGGAGACCACTACGGGAGGTAGAGCTCTGAAGTTCTATGCTTCTGTGCGTATGGATGTAAGAAGGATCGAGACTCTGAAGCAGGGCGGTGAGATGGTAGGAAACCGTGTCCGTGTCAAGATTGTGAAGAATAAGATCGCGCCGCCGTTCAAAGAAGCGGAGTTTGATATCATGTTCGGAAAAGGAATTTCCAGAGAAGGAGATATCCTTGATCTTGCCGCAAACGTGGATGTGATCAATAAGAGCGGTGCATGGTATGCATATAACGGAGAGAAGATCGGACAGGGCAGGGAAAATGCAAAGACTTATCTTGCTTCTCATCCGGAGATTATGGAAGAAGTAGAAGAAAAGGTCAGAGAGCATTACGGACTTGGCGAGGGTGCCCCGGAGACACAGGAAGACTGATTCGGCAGGTGAGAATGCATGATTATTACGGAAATAGAGTCGGTCACAAAGACAAAATTCAGGATGTATTTAGATGGAGAATATGTATGTATGCTCTATAAAACGGATCTGAAGAGTTATGGCCTTGAGAAAGGCAGCGAAATTACGGATGAGATCTGGAGCAGACTGAAAGAGGAAGTACTTCTGAAACAGGCAAAGCTGAGAGCCATGCATTTGTTGACGGATATGGCGAGAACGGAGGAGCAGCTTAGGCAGAAGCTCAGACAGAGCGGATATCCGGAGGACGTGACGGAAGCGGCGATTGCGTATGTGAAGTCTTTTGGATACATAAATGACGAGAACTATGTCCGAAATTTCATTGAGAGCAGGAAGGGCAAGAAGAGTCGCCGTGAGATCGAAGCACTTCTTGCACAGAAGAACGTGTCCGGAGAACTCGTTGACAAGGTTCTGGAAGAAGTTTATGCAGAGCATTCGGATCGGGAGGCAATTCGGGAGATCATGCATAAAAAGCACTGGAATCCGGAAGAGATGGATCCTGTCAGCTTGCAGAAAGCATATGCCAGTCTGGCACGCAAAGGCTTTCGCTATACGGACATAAAAAAGGCGTTTGAGCCCTAATCGTCAAGTGATACAAGTTTTGGCACGGAATGCTTGACATATTTGTGAAAACAGTATAGAATTTAAGTGTTGTATTTGTACAATGAAAACTAAATAAGGAGGTGCTCCTGTGCCAATAATGAGTATAATTATTGCTGTGGTTGTCACACTTATTGTGGCGGTGCCGATTACTTATTTTGCTACCGTGTCGAAGTTAAAAAGTGATGCGGATTCTAAAATCGGAAATGCTGATACAAAAGCAAGAGAAATCATAGATGATGCATTGAAGACGGCAGAAGCAAAAAAGAAGGAAGCTCTCTTGGAAGTAAAAGAGGAATCGATCAGAACGAAGAACGAACTCGAGAAGGAAACCAAAGAACGTCGGGCAGAGTTACAACGTTATGAGAAGCGAGTCCTTTCTAAAGAGGAATCCGTTGACAAGCGTTCGGAAGCAATGGAACGCAGGGAAGCGGCATTTACTTCGAGAGAAGAAGCGATTAAGCAGCGCGAAGCAAAGGTAGAAGAACTTAGCAAACAAAGAGTACAGGAACTAGAAAGAATCTCAGGACTTACCTCCGAACAGGCAAAAGATTATCTGTTGAAAACTGTTGAAGATGATGTGAAACATGACACTGCGAAAATGATTAAAGAGCTGGAGAATCAGGCGAAGGAAGAGGCTGATAAGAAAGCGAAGGAATGCGTCGTGACGGCGATTCAGAGATGTGCTGCAGATCATGTTGCTGAAACTACAATTTCTGTAGTACAGCTTCCGAGTGATGAGATGAAGGGAAGAATTATCGGACGTGAAGGTCGGAATATCCGTACCCTCGAAACATTGACCGGTGTGGAGTTAATTATTGACGATACTCCGGAAGCGGTTGTTTTATCCGGATTTGACCCGATCCGCAGAGAAGTGGCAAGAATTGCCCTGGAGCGTTTGATTGTTGACGGACGAATTCATCCGGCGAGAATCGAAGAAATGGTAGAAAAAGCACAAAAAGAAGTGGATACAATGATCCGCGAGGAAGGTGAAGCAGCAGCGCTGGAAGTTGGTGTACATGGTATTCATCCGGAACTGATTCGACTTCTTGGACGAATGAAGTTCAGAACAAGCTATGGACAGAATGCACTCAAGCATTCTATTGAAGTAGCACAACTTTCCGGACTTCTCGCAGGTGAGATCGGACTTGATGTCCGTTTGGCTAAGAGAGCCGGACTTTTACATGACATTGGTAAATCAATTGATCATGATGTAGAGGGCTCACACATTCAGATTGGTGTGGATTTATGTAGAAAGTATAAAGAATCACCTACAATTATCAATGCAGTAGAAGCGCATCACGGTGATGTAGAACCAGAGACTCTGATTGCATGCATCGTTCAGGCGGCAGACACGATCTCTGCGGCAAGACCGGGTGCGAGAAGAGAAACATTGGAAACATATACAAACAGATTAAAACAGTTAGAAGATATCACGAACCAGTTTAAGGGCGTTGATAAATCTTTTGCAATTCAAGCAGGTAGAGAGATTCGTGTAATGGTAGTTCCAGAACAAGTATCTGATGACGATATGGTATTGCTGGCAAGAGATATTTCAAAACAGATTGAATTCGAATTGGAATATCCGGGACAGATAAAAGTAAACGTAATTCGCGAATCAAGAGTTACGGATTACGCAAAATAAGCAGGAAATAACAGCTATTCAGAAGGGGTACCTTCGGGATAGCTGTTTTTTGCTGGATAGAATGGGCTCAGAGTAATCCTGCATGATGTGGTGGGATTGAGTTATGATAATACGGGAAAAGAGGGATGGATCATATGGAAAAAGAAATGACCAGAGTGAAACGAATACGAATGTATCAGGGCGCGATCGTAGATGTTTATCGTGACTATATGCAGTTTTCCAATGGAAATACAGAGGAGTGGGATTATATTCATCACCGGGGAGCAGCTGCAGTAGTGCCTGTAACGGATGACGGGCGTATTATTATGGTTCGTCAGTATCGGAATGCTCTGGAACGGTTTACACTGGAGATCCCGGCAGGGGCACTGGATGATCCGGAAGAGCCGGGAATCAACTGTTCGGCAAGAGAATTGGAGGAGGAGACAGGATACCGGTCAGAGAACCTGGAATGGCTGATTACATTAAGAACAACCGTTGCATTCTGCAATGAGCGGATTGAAGTATATGTGGCAAAAAATCTTGTACCATCGAAACAGCATCTGGATCCGAATGAATTCGTCAATGTGGAATTACATACAGTAGAAGAACTGAAACAGATGATATTTGACGGTGAGATTGAAGACTCTAAAACAGTGGCCTCTATTCTGGCTTACGATGCAAAGTATAATCGGAAATAAGTGAGTAAAATGTGAATCAGCGAGGAAAACCCGACATATAATGGAATATCTTGAAAAAAGGGAGGCCATGGGAGTGCAGCTTCATCAAAGTAAGCAGCAGCTGGTGCTTGTTTTCGTGTCCGGGTTCCTCTTGGGAATCGTCTATGCCAATCTCGCTGCGGACAGTTTTAGTACAGTAACAGGAGTGTTTCATGAATCATTTTTTACCCAGTATGCACAGTCGGAGATTGATATAGGAGAGTATTTCCCGTATTTGTTGCGATACAGGATGTTGCCTGCAGTGTTCCTGGGACTTGCGGGGGGTACAAAGTTTAAGAAAACAGCGGCGATCGGGACATTGCTCTGGACAGGCTTTTCGGCAGGAATCGTAGCTGCTGCGTCTGTGCTCCGTCTTGGTGCCCGGGGTATGCTTCTGTGTATAGCCGGAATGTTACCACATTTCTTTTTTTACAGCCTGGCCTACATAGTGATTCTGTGGTATTTGTATCATTATCCACAGTCAGAGTGGAATGCGGGAAAAACAGGATTTGTGGCCATCATGATTCTGGCAGGGATCATGACAGAAGCGTATCTGAATCCGGGAATCGTAAAATGGTTTCTGAAATTGATCTGTTAAAAGAGTCTGGCTTGGCTAGTCAGACTCTTTTCGCTTGCCATAATGGAGAAGTCCGTAAAGAGAAAGTGCAGATATGAGAAACTGGCTGGCAAGAAGCCCGTGCAGATATGCGAGGATCCCATATTTGGGGATCAGAAAATACACGCTGCAGATTCGCATCAAGAGTCCGGCTGTGTTGGTAAGAAATGTGAACGATGTTTTGCCGAGACCGTTCAATATACTGATTAATGCTGTGTTGGTATATAAGAACGGACAAATAAAAGCCAGTGTTATAATGAAATTGCCGGCCTCGCTGTTGTGGAAAATAAGATTTCCCATAATATTTCCGAGAACGAAGAACCCGGCCATGCAGAGAAAACCAAGAGAAAAACAGCAGAAGACAACCTTTCGTATCAATTTGGGCAGATTATGTCGCAAATCAGAGACCTGGAGCTCCGCGACGGTCGGAAGAAGCATGGTGGAGACGGAATTTGTGATCGCAGATGGAAACAGGATGCAGGGGAGCGCCATACCGGTCAGAACCCCGTATGTACTTAAGGAGTCGGATAAAGTCAGTCCATACATTTGAAGACGCAACGGAATCAGGATTGCTTCCGCACTCTGAAGAAGATTGAGTAACACCCGGTTTGCCGTCAAGGGAATAGAAAGGTGAAGCAGTTCCCTTGCCGGTATAAGAAAATCCTGAAGTTTCCCGGACGGAGAAAACAGAGTTTCGTGCAGCATAAAGATGCTGTAAATTGCTGAGACTATTTCTCCGCAGACCATGCCCAGTACTGCGATGGTAACAGGGGTTCCCATGGAAAAATGCAGGCCGATCTGACAGAAAAAAACAACGGAAAGTACTCTGAACAGCTGCTCCAGAAGCTGGGACACGGCTGGTACTTCTGTTTTTTTCATTCCAAGATAATATCCACAAATACAGCTGTGGATTGCAGCAAAGGGAAAAGCAAGGGACATGGAGGTTAGCAGTTCTGCGCATCGCGGTTCCTGTAATATGATAGAAGCAATCGGTTCTGCGCGCTTTTGAACGACAATCAGTGCAGCAAAAGAGAGAATCATACTGAGAAACAGTGCGGTTTTCAAAGCATTTTGGCAGGTTTTCTCCTGATTCAGAGCCTTGTACTTGGCAACAATGCGCGAAAGCGCAGTCTGAATCCCTGCGGAGGTGAGAGAAAAGCATAGGGCGTAGACCGGAAAAATAAGCTGATACAGGCCTACTCCTTCGGCCTGAAAGGTTCGGCTCAGGAAAATCCTGTAAAAGAATCCAATCACTCTTGTAAGTAATCCTGTAAAGGTTAATATAAAAGTTCCTCTGATAATGGTTTGCTTCCTGGACATAATGACTCCTAGAAGGATATTTGTTAAAGCTTATTCGGAAAAGTGACTTGACAGAACATCTGTATAGTGATATTCTCTTTATGAATTAATCCTAGCAAAAAACTAGGAATAAAACAGGATATACTGGTAATGAATAGAAGGTGATGGCGTGAAACTATCCACAAAAGGAAGATATGGACTGCGTGCATTTATAGATCTGGCAGAATATGAAGGGGTGGGGCCGGTGTCGATCAGCAGCATTTCCGAACGACAGGATATTTCCGAACGATATCTGGAACAACTGATGGCCAAGATGAAGAAGGCAGGTCTGGTCAAAAGTGTAAGAGGAGCCGGAGGCGGTTACATACTGGCCAGAAAGGCATCGGAAATATCGGTTGGAGATGTGCTTCGGGCATTGGAAGGAAGTGTTGAGCCGGTAACGTGTGCAGCATTTCACCCGGAAGAGACCTGTACCGTCAAAGACCGTTGTGTTGCGAAATACGTCTGGCAGAAAGTCAATGAGAGTGTAACTGCTACAGTAGACGGCATTATGATCGATACTCTCATAAAAGAAACGAACCAGAAAGAAACGAATCAAAAAGAAGAAAATGAAAAATATAGAATGTAAAAGATGGAATATAAAGACAAGAAGGAGGAAGAACTTATGAATAAAGTCATATATTTGGATAATGCTGCAACTACAAAGACAGCCCCGGAGGTAGTGGAGGCGATGCTGCCTTATTTTACAGAGTATTACGGCAATCCCTCAAGTGTGTACAGCTTTGCATCCGGTAACAAAGAGAAGATCAATGAGCAGAGAGAACGCATTGCAGAGATGCTCGGAGCTGCTCCCAATGAGATCTATTTTACGGCAGGCGGATCGGAATCCGACAACTGGGCACTGAAGGCAACGGCGGAAGCGTATGCAGAGAAAGGAAAGCATATTATCACGACGAAGATTGAGCATCATGCGATTCTTCATACCGGGGAATATCTCCAGAAACGCGGCTATGAAGTGACGTATTTGGATGTGGATGAGAACGGACTTGTGAAGTTGGATGAGCTGGAAGCGGCGATTCGCCCGGATACGATCCTGATTTCCGTTATGTTCGCCAACAATGAGATCGGTACCATCGAACCGATCAAAGAGATCGGTGCCATCGCGAAAAAGCATGGTGTGCTGTTCCATACGGATGCAGTTCAGGCATTTGGACAGGTACCGATCGATGTAAATGAGTGTCAGATCGATATGCTGAGTGCCAGCGGTCATAAGCTGAACGGACCGAAAGGAATCGGGTTCCTTTATATCCGCAAGGGTGTTAAGATCCGCTCCTTTATTCATGGCGGCGCACAGGAGAGAAAGCGCCGTGCCGGAACGGAAAATGTACCGGGAATTATCGGGCTTGGAACAGCAGCAGCAAGGGCAGCGGCTACCATGGAGGAACGTGCAAAGAAAGAGATTGAAATGCGTGACTATCTGATCAGCCGGGTGCTTGATGAAATCCCGTATACAAAGCTGAATGGACACCCGGAAAAGAGGCTTCCGAATAATGCAAACTTCAGTTTCCGGTTTATCGAAGGGGAATCCCTTCTGATCCGTCTGGATATGGCAGGTATCTGTGGATCAAGCGGTTCTGCCTGCACTTCGGGATCTCTGGATCCGTCCCATGTGCTGATGGCGATCGGACTTCCACACGAGATCGCGCATGGATCGCTGCGGCTGACACTGAATGAAGAGATCACCAGAGAAGAGATCGACTATGTCGTAGAACAATTGAAAACGATCGTAAGTGATCTGAGAAATATGTCACCGCTTTATGAAGACTTTATGAAAAAACAGGAGAAATAACAGGAGGTAAATATAGATGTATTCAGAAAAAGTAATGGATCATTTTCAGCACCCGAGAAATATGGGTGAGATTGAAAATGCCAGTGGAGTGGGAACAGTAGGTAATGCGAAATGTGGAGATATCATGAGAATTTATCTTGATATTGACGATAACGGTATCATCAGGGATGTCAAATTCAAGACTTTCGGGTGCGGAGCTGCCGTTGCGACCAGTAGTATGGCGACGGAGCTTGTGAAAGGCAAGAATATTCAGGAGGCAATGCAGATCACGAATAAAGCCGTTATGGAAGCACTTGACGGTCTTCCGCCGGTAAAGGTACATTGTTCTCTTCTGGCGGAAGAAGCAATTCATGCAGCACTCTGGGATTATGCGCAGAAGAATGGAATTAAGATCGAAGGACTTGAAAAACCGAAGTCCGATATTCATGAAGGAGAAGAGGACGAGGAAGAAGAGTACTAGTATACTAGACTTTGCCGCGGAGAAGAAGGATGGAGAAAAAGAAAGTTGTTGTTGGAATGTCCGGCGGTGTGGATTCTTCCGTTGCTGCCTACCTGCTAAAGGAACAGGGATATGATGTGATCGGTGTCACAATGCAGATCTGGCAGGATGAAGAAGAAACGGTGCAGGAGGAAAACGGTGGATGCTGTGGCCTCAGTGCAGTGGAAGACGCGCGCCGGGTAGCTGCCGCACTGGATATTCCGTACTATGTGATGAATTTTAAGAAAGAATTTCAGAAATATGTCATTGACTATTTTATGGATGAGTATCTGAACGGACGGACTCCGAATCCGTGTATTGCGTGCAACCGGTATGTGAAATGGGAAGCACTTCTTACGCGAAGTATGGAAATCGGTGCTGATTATATTGCGACAGGGCATTACGCAAGAATCGATGTACTTCCAAACGGAAGATATGCGATTAAGCATTCGGCAACCAGAATGAAGGACCAGACATATGCACTTTACAATCTGACACAGGATCAGCTGAAACGGACTCTGATGCCGGTGGGAGAGTATTCCAAGGAAGAGATCCGTGCTATTGCAGAGAATATCCATCTCAAAGTGGCCAGTAAACCGGACAGTCAGGATATCTGCTTTGTACCGGACGGGGATTACGCGGAATTTATCCGAAGAGAAAGCAAAAAAGAAGTACCCGAGGGGAATTTTGTCAGTACCGACGGGAAAATCCTTGGAAGACATAAAGGAATTACACATTATACCGTCGGACAGCGCAAGGGCCTGGGCCTCTCTCTCGGACACCCCGCATTTGTTCTGGAGATTCGACCGGAAACGAACGAAGTCGTAATAGGAACGAATGAAGAATCCATGACACGGTTCGTGAAGGCAAATCGTCTGAACTTTATGGCAGTTGAAGATATCGAAGGCGAGATGCGTGCATTTGGCAAAATACGATACAATCATAAAGGTGCACCGTGTACGGTCAAAAGAACGGGTGAAGATGAAATCCTTTGCACATTTGACGAACCGGTAAGGGCGGTGACGCCGGGGCAGGCATTGGTTCTTTATGACGGAGATTACGTGCTGGGAGGCGGAACGATCATTACAGACAGAAACACATCCCTGTAGTACAAGACGGCATCGTTCCGGAAAGGAGAAAAATGTGCAGCGACTCACATATGCATACACGCTTTTCGGGGGATTCCGAAGCAGACCCGGAGAGCATGATTCTTGCGTCCATATCGAAAGGACTCGAAAGTATCTGCATCACAGACCATGAAGATATGGACTATGTCTGTGAAGGAATCGAATTTATATTTGGCAGAGAAGAATATTTCCGCACATTTTCAGAGCTTCGGGAAAAATATAAGGATCAGATCGATCTGCGAATCGGTGTGGAAATCGGACTTCAGCCGCATCTCCCGGAAAGAATTCACTCTTTCCTGAAAGGATATTCTTTTGATTATGTGATCGGATCCGTACATGTGATTCGGGGAAAGGATCCATATTACAGAGACTTCTTTGATGGGCGGACGGATAGGGAAGCATATCGGGAAGTGCTGGATGAGACGCTGACCGATATCAGCTGTTGTCCGGATTTTGATGCGCTGGGGCACCTGGATTACTCCGTGCGCTACGGTACACATAGAGAAGAAGAGTATTCCTACCAGGCATTCTCGGATCAGATCGACGAAATACTGCGTTTTCTGATCGAACATGGAAAGGGGCTTGAATTGAATACGGCTGGACTTAAGTATGGTCTTCCCTTTGCACATCCACATCCGGATATCCTGAAACGTTACCGGGAACTGGGAGGCGAGATCGTGACGATTGGCTCAGATGCCCACAGGGAAGAGCATATCGCTTATGGATTTGACAAGGTTTCCGGGATCCTCGAAGACTGCGGATTTCGATATTATGCAGAGTTTAAAAATAGGGAGCCGGTTTTCAGGAGAATTAAATAAAAAATGGAAAACAGCCCACAAAAATGCAAAAGACACTTGAATTTTTGTTCGGGATTTAGTACAATAAAACATGGTTGATGAATCTTTAACAATGTTAATCATTTATCATTTCTGTAGCTGTAACAAACAGTAATACAATTAAACTTTAGGAGGACTAAATCATGGCAGTAAAAGTAGCAATCAATGGATTTGGACGTATCGGACGTCTTGCGTTCAGACAAATGTTCGGAGCAGAAGGATATGAGATCGTTGCAATCAACGACCTTACATCTCCTAAAATGTTAGCTCACTTATTAAAATACGATTCTACTCAGGGAAAATACGCATTAGCTGATACTGTAACAGCTGGCGAAGATTCTATCACTGTTGATGGAAAAGAAATCAAAATCTACGCTGAAGCTAAAGCTGAAAACCTTCCATGGGGAGAACTTGATGTAGATGTAGTTCTTGAATGTACAGGATTCTACACATCTAAAGCAAAAGCAGAAGCACATATCACAGCAGGTGCTAAGAATGTTATCATCTCAGCTCCGGCAGGAAATGACCTTCCGACTATCGTTTACAATGTAAACCATGAAAAGATTACAAAAGATGATCATATCATTTCAGCAGCTTCTTGTACAACAAACTGTCTGGCACCGATGGCTAAGGCACTGAACGATCTTGCACCGATCAAATCTGGTATCATGTGTACAATCCATGCTTACACAGGTGATCAGATGACTCTTGACGGACCGCAGAGAAAAGGCGATCTCAGAAGATCTCGTGCAGCAGCATGCAACATCGTTCCAAACAGCACAGGAGCAGCTAAAGCTATTGGTTTAGTAATTCCTGAATTAAATGGAAAATTAATCGGATCTGCTCAGCGTGTTCCGACCCCGACAGGTTCTACTACAATCCTTACAGCAGTTGTTGAAGGAAATGTAACTGTAGATCAGATCAATGCAGCTATGAAAGCAGCTTCTAACGAATCTTTCGGATACAATACAGATGAAATCGTTTCAAGCGATATCGTTGGTATGACATATGGTTCATTATTCGATGCTACACAGACAATGGCTATGCCGCTTGACAACGGAACTACAGAAGTTCAGGTTGTTTCTTGGTATGACAATGAAAATTCTTACACAAGCCAGATGGTAAGAACAATCAAACACTTCGGAACATTACTGTAAGCCGGATGTTTGGCAATTGAATCTGACGGATTATTTCCAGAATAGACTCACAAAGGGTCCGGTCTTATTTGGGACCGGACCTTATTTTTTAAGAAATTAAGGAGGCATATGACATGCTTAACAAAAAATCAGTAGATGACATTAATGTTAAGGGCAAAAGAGTCCTTGTAAGATGCGATTTTAACGTACCGCTCATCGATGGAAAGATCACAGACGAGAACCGTCTTGTCGCAGCACTTCCGACCATCAAGAAATTGATCGCTGACGGCGGAAAGATCATTCTTTGCTCTCATCTTGGAAAACCGAAGGGAGAACCGAAACCGGAATTATCTCTTGCGCCGGTAGCTGTAAGACTTTCTGAACTTCTTGGACAGGAAGTAAAATTTGCTGCAGATCCAGAAGTAGTAGGACCGAACGCGAGAGCTGCAGTAGAAGCTATGAAAGACGGCGATGTGATCCTTCTTGAAAATACACGTTACAGAATTGAAGAGACAAAGAACGGCGAAGCATTCTCCAAAGAACTCGCTTCTCTTTGTGATGTATTTGTAAACGATGCATTTGGTACTGCTCATCGTGCACACTGCTCTAACGTAGGTGTTACTCAGTTTGTTGATACAGCAGTTGTAGGATACTTAATGCAGAAAGAAATCGATTTCCTTGGAAACGCAGTCAACAATCCGGAAAGACCGTTTGTTGCTATTCTTGGCGGAGCAAAAGTTTCCAGCAAGATCTCTGTAATTGAGAACCTGCTTGAAAAAGTTGATACACTGATTATCGGTGGTGGTATGTCTTACACATTCAGCAAAGCTCAGGGCGGATCTGTTGGTAATTCTCTTCTGGAAGAAGATTATTGTGAATATGCTCTGAATATGATCAAGAAAGCAGAAGAAAAGGGCGTTAAGTTATTACTTCCGGTTGATAATGTGATTGCGGACGACTTCTCTAACGATGCAAATACCAAGATCGTTGGACGCGGCGAGATCCCGGATGGATGGGAAGGTCTTGATATCGGACCGGAAACTGCTAAATTATATGCAGAAGCTGTTAAAGAAGCTAAGACGGTTGTATGGAACGGACCGATGGGAGCATTCGAAATGCCGAAGTTTGCTGCAGGAACAGAAGCTGTAGCGAAAGCTTTAGCTGAGACAGATGCTGTTACGATCATTGGTGGCGGCGACAGCGCAGCAGCTGTTAACCAGCTTGGATATGGTGACAAGATGACTCATATTTCAACAGGTGGCGGAGCTTCTCTTGAATTCCTTGAAGGAAAAGAACTTCCGGGCGTAGCTGCAGCGAACGATAAATAGGAGGAACATAAAATGGCTAGAAAGAAAATCATTGCCGGAAACTGGAAGATGAACATGACTCCGTCTGAAGCAGTTGAACTGGTAAATACATTAAAACCACTGGTAGCAACAGAAGACGCAGATGTTGTATTCTGTGTACCTGCTATCGACATCATTCCTGTTATGGAAGCTGCTAAAGGAAGCAACATCCAGGTAGGTGCTGAGAATATGTACTTTGAAGAGAAAGGTGCATATACAGGAGAAATCTCTCCGGCAATGCTTACAGATGTAGGAGTTAAATATGTGGTTCTCGGACATTCTGAGAGAAGAGAATATTTTGCAGAGACGAATGAGACCGTTAATAAGAAAATGCTGAAGGCATTTGAACATGGAATTACACCGATCATGTGCTGTGGAGAGACTCTGGAACAGAGGGAACAGGGTGTAACAATGGATTTCATCCGCCAGCAGGTTAAAGTTGGATTCCTGAATGTTACTGCGGATCAGGCAAAGACAGCCGTAATCGCTTATGAACCGATCTGGGCGATCGGAACCGGCAAGACTGCTACGACAGAGCAGGCACAGGAAGTTTGCAAGGCAATCCGTGAATGCATCGCTGAGATCTATGATGAAGCGACAGCAGAAGCAATCCGTATTCAGTACGGCGGATCTGTAAATGCTGCTACTGCACCGGAATTATTTGCTCAGCCGGATATTGACGGCGGCTTAGTAGGCGGCGCAGCTCTGAAACCGGATTTCGGAAAGATCGTTAACTGGAAATAAGAGAACGATCCATCTTAAAGAATATTATTAAAGAACATAATAAAAATCCCGCTCCGGCGATAAACCGGAGGCGGGATTTTTTAGTGAGATTATTAATCAACTTTTTTGAATTTATCGGCTCCCTGCTTGCAAATCGGGCAGATGAAATCAGCCGGAAGTTCATCCCCTTCATATACGTAGCCGCAGATCTGGCAGACATATTTTGATACAGCCTGTTTTGGAGCTTCTTCTTCTTCCGGAAGATAGGTTGGTGCGTTTTTCGGGCTCTTTCCTTTTACTACTTTATGATAATAAGAATAGGTCATTTCCGGAACAGAAGTATCGTATACTTCGGCAGCGATCACTTCGCCAAGGAATACGGTGTGCGTGGAAGTTTCCATCTTATCTACTACCTTACAGACAACATATCCGCAGGTCTGCTTTAAAACAGGAGCACCGGATACGAGTTCGAAATCAACCCCATCGAATTTGTTAATCTCTTTTCCGGACTGAAAACCGAATTTTCCGATCAGTTCGGCCGGTGATGCTTCTGATAAGATAGAAAAAGAGAAGACGCCTGCTTTTTCGATACATTCGTTTGTGTAGTTGTCATGGTTGATACTTGCAGCAATGGTAGCCGGAGAAGACGTGATCTGCATCACGCTGTTTGCAACGCATCCGGTCGGGCGATCACCGTCCATCGTTCCAACGATGTATACGCCATATGACATGTTTCTGAAAATTTTCGTATTCATGAAATACCTCCTTGATAAAAACGATAATTATTACTGATATTAATTATACCATTTTATTTACATTTGTCAATTAAGAGTTTGTTGAAAAATGGTCAAATAATTCACAATGTATTGCAAGTATAGG